>VGEI01000273.1 GCA_016869415.1 Alphaproteobacteria bacterium | reverse complement strand
CCGCCTGCTCGACTGAGCGGCGTGGCCCAAGAGGCGAGTAGGGCGTTCAGAGATTGTCCTTGCCGGGTGTGGGCGCGGCGCGTTAAGCACCAGCCTTCGGCATCGGAGCGTGGCGCAGCCTGGTAGCGCACCAGTCTGGGGGACTGGGGGTCGGTGGTTCGAATCCACTCGCTCCGACCATTCGAAAACCCTGCTAGATCATGCATCTAGCGGGGTTTTTCTTTGCCGGCGGTGCGCCCCTTGGGGGCCTACGATGGCTCAGGAATGAGCGTCAGATTAGCAAGATCGCTTTCAACCCGGCGGCCCGCCGACCCTGCCCAGCAGGACGCCCGCGATATGCCTCGCGGCGGCGAGCCGGACGCCCCAGGGCTGCGTCCGGTCTTCCGTGATGCTGGCGAGCGCGTCGAGCAGATCGACGCCGGCGTCCTCGTACTCGCCCAGACGCGCGAGCAGGCCCACCGTGTCTGAGTTCCTCGAGCCCTTGGGCCGGCCCGGCTTGCGCTTCGAACGCTTGGCGAGCCCGGCCAGTTCATCAGCGGTCAGACGTTCGATGGGCGCCCCCACGCCGCTGATGGGCAGCGCAGGGGCGAGCGCGTTGTCCTGGTTCCGCATGTCCATCATCACGTCACCGGGGCGCGCCAAGGGATACGACGGCCCAGGCCGCGGTCTCGGGACCGCTCGCGAGGATCAGCCGCCGCATGGTCGCGGCGTGGGGGCCGGCGGCCTTCAACCTCGCCTCGAAGCGGTCGAGGACGACGTCGAGGTCCGCGCCGACCTGGCGCTCGAGCAGCGCCTCGAGCCGGCCAAGCTCGGAGGCGTCCATGGGCCGCGCGCCGCGGCCACCTGGACGACGGCAGGCACCGGCTTGCGGATGCGGCTGACGATGTCGGCAATTGCGCCAGGGGCGGCCATCAGGCGAACGGGTCGGGCGCCGGCAGCGGCGCAGGGATCGCCCGGGTGGTCCGGGCATCGACGTCGAGCTCGCCCACCACGCGGGGCACGGCAGGCTTGTAGGCCCGGCGCATGTGGCCCGGGCAGTAGGGGCGCATGGGTGCCACCCGCTCGGGGCATTGGCGGCCGGTCGGGCCGCGGGGGTCGCCGTCGATCCAGCGACAACGCTTCGGGTCGTCGGAAATCATGGTTTCGCATTGTGGGCGAAAACCATTGGGTCGGCAAGGGTTGGACAACAGAAAATCTATCTGTAACAGTATTTTATAGAGAAAATCGAAACATCTATAGCAAGGCATTGCGGAAAAAATCCGAGGGGTAGGGCCAGAGGCCGCCGGCCTCGGTTGTGGGCGCCCACCCCACCCCCGCACCGGTCTTTCGCGGCATCGAGGCCACCCCTGGGGGCCGGCCCGCGGCGGCCTCGAGGACGCCGGAAAGCCTGCTGCTGCTACTCCTTCGCTACTTCCACGCGACGTTGGCGCTGCTGGAGCCACGTAACCCGTTAAGAACGCGCGCAGGACGGCAGCGTAACCACCAGTCGGTACATCTGGTGCCAGCCGATCGGCGGCCTCGAGGCGCCCGCGGCTCGACGCGCCGCCCGGCTCGAGGCCGGGCCCGCCCGGCTTCACGCCCATGCGCTAGGCGGCCGGTCAGCCAGCACGAAAACGCACCTCGCCGGCGCCGTCGTGGCCCGTTGGGGAAAGCGCACCGTGTTGCGAAGTCCAAGGCGGACAGCGTGGCCCCGCGGACTCATGCTGCCGTCGCGTGCCGGCATCCCGCCGGCCAGCACCCGGAGGACCACCGCCCTGTCGATCGGCAGCACCAGCACACGCACCACCGCCCGCGGGTTGAAGGCGAGGATCGCCCGCCTCGACGCCCGCATGGCCCAGCTGCGCGCGATGGAAGGCGGGGCGATGCTGGCGTGGGACCTACACCTCGAGGACCGGCTGCGCGGCTGGATCTTCGACCAGGGCGATCGCCTGGTGCAGGACGTCGTGGCCTACGCGAAGGCGGCCACGGGGACGCGGGGAAGGATCGACCGGCTCGAGGCCCACGCCCTCGAGCTCTTCGCGGCCGCGCCGGCGGCGAGGGCTTGGATGTATCGGTGAAGTGACCAATGGGCGACGGCAACGCCAGACCGTTGCCGTCGCCGAGTCGGTCAGGCTGCAACCGGGTTTTCGAGTCGGTCCTGCAGGAAATACCGGCCATGGGTTTTGTGCCACCGCGCCACGGCTTCGAGAATGGTCTCGCCGGGCTCGACCACGACGTATCCCGGTCGGTAATTCGGCTTCGACTTGTTCGCCCGCATGTCGGCCGCTGTCTGCATGTTGTCCTCCGTCCATCATCCCCAGGGTTGCGCCGGTCTGTTAACTGAGAGAGGGCCAGAGAGGCACTCTCTCTTAAGGTGACTGGCAACGAAAAAGCATTTTATATCAATGGTTTAGCTAGTTCACCCCGTTTCGTTGCCGGCAACGAAAATACCAATGTTTTCAATGTCTTGGCCGATTTCGGGCTTGTCGTTGCCAAGCCGTTGCCGGCCGTTGCCAAGCGTTGCCGGCAACGGCCGGCAACGGGTGGCCAGATCACGCCGCACGGGGCGCTGCGGCGATTAATTCGCCGGAATTGTCGAGCAATTTCCCGGCGTCGATCAGCGCATCGGCCGCCGCGCGCACCTTCTGTCGGCTGAAACCGCGGATTTCCTCCGGGCCGATCTCGTAAATCCCGGATTTTCCCGTGCGCGATACCGGCCGCCCCTCGGCGTTGAGCCTTCTGACGGCGGCCAGGACGGCATAATTGGCGGCGGTATCGACAACCGCACCTTGGTCGGCCGGCAGGTGGCGCATGGTGGCCTCGTCGCGCGTTAACCGACGCTGGCCCGAGAACATGATCGACTGTCTGAAATTGTGGAGCGGATCGCCGGTCGGCGCCGGGATGCCGATCAGCGTGTGCTCGCCTGCGCGCACCATGCCCAGGATCACGCGCGGCCGGTCGAGGAATACGCCGGTTCCTCTCACGTAGCCGGGGATCTCGTTGATCGTTCGCGGCGCGGCATCCTTTTTGAGATGCTGGGCGACGATCGCGGCGCATTGCTTGGCCTGCACGAAGTCTTCGATCTGGCGAAAGAACGTGTTGCCGGCATCGCTCGAGTCCTCGTCGCCGATCATGAAGGCGCGCGCTGGATCGACCACCAATAGGGCGATCGCAAGAGTGCTGATCTCGTCCAGCAGGTCTCCCAGCGGCTTGCCGCTTCGCGGCGGTACGATCAGCCGGGCGGGCCGTCCAAGTGGATCTTGGGCGTTGATGCGCGCATGGACTTCGTCGGTGTCCTCGCCGGCGAGGTAGACCGCGAAGCCGTTGCAGGCGGCCTTCGGAACCGTGAAGCCGCACCATTGGCCGCCGCGTTGCGCGACGGTCACGGCGAGCTCGGTCAGCAGCGTGGACTTGCCGACCTTTCGCGCGGCGGCCAGCAGCGTGACGTTGCCGATCGGCACCAGCCCTTCGACGAGGAACCGCGGCGCGGGTGGTGTCGGTGCTGGGTTCGCCAGCTTCGAGAACCAGGTGGCGTTGTTGCCGACCATGTCCGCGATCTCGGTGAGTTCTGCGATCCGGGCGGCGGACGTTGAGGGTCTGCGAGACCCCTCGAAAGTCTCATCGCTCCAGTAATCGTCCAGATTGTCGTTTGAGATGCGCGACAGCCAAGCCACCGGGCAGCCGTAGTACTCTAGCGGCGTCACCAGCACATTGCCGACATGCCAATCCCGCGCGAGCAAGCGGAGCATGGCGGGCGCATCCTCTTCGCGGCAGTAGCCGTACAGTTCGACGAGGTTGTCGCACCTGTTCGACCCTTTTGTTCCGCGTGCGCGCGGTATTCGCTGGGCGCCGTAGACTTCGTGCCATGTCCATTCCAAGTCCTGGCGGTTGATCGACGCGGCGCCGACCTCTGGCGGCGCTCCGAAGTCGTCATCCCACCAGACGTCAATGATACCTAAGTCGGGTTCGGGGTGATCGCGGGGCGTCCACAAGTCCTGCGTCTCAGCGTCGGTCAACGGCTTGCCGTCCTGGCGCGTGATCTCGGCCAGCACCTCGACCCGAACGAGGTCACCGGGAAGGCAAGTGCCATCCGGGTTGTCGGGTGCTGCTTTCAGCTTCGTGGTCATGTTCCGGTTCTCCTGACTCGAGGACCGGCGCAGTTGGTGGCGAAGCGGACGTCGTGCTACTTTGCGTGCGGGACTTCTTGAGTGATCGCAGCACGACAGCCCGGCGCCAACACGCGCCGGGCTGTTTCACTTTCCGATGGTGCTCGACGGGGCGATGCCGCGGACGTTCGCGGAGCCGCGTGGCGCGTTCGCCAGGTGCGCGTTCAGATCCGCGCCAGACCAGAGCCTGCGGCCACGCGGGCCGCCCATCTGGACGTGCTGGGGCAGCCGGCCGGAAGCCTGCCAGCGGCGCAGCGTCATGTCGCTGGCGCCCAAGGCCTCGCGCAGCTGGGCGGACGTGTAGAAGCGGCTCGGGTCGAAGGTGGGAGACGGGGAGGGGTTGGTCATGTCGGGCCTCATCTGGCGGACTGACCACCCGGACACGGATGGGAAGTCCAGGGTTGGACTATCCATGGATCGGCTCCGAAGAGCCGTCCATCCGTGCCTTGTCCCGTGAGGGGGGCGTGGGGCGCTGCGTCATGCAACGCGACCGCGATCAAATATCTGCGCGAGGTTTCAACTTGTCAACAGTTTTCCGAACAGCGCCGCGCACCGTCACGCACCTCCGCGAACTGTGCGACCTGTTGAGTTCGACAGGTTGCGGCTGGCCCGAACTCCCCCATCGGCTAAACTTTCTCAAGGTTGCTCTCGTTGCCGACGTTGGTTGCGGCTGGCCCGAACTCCCCCATCGGCTAAACTCTACTCGCCCGACCTCCACAAGACCGCGAGGTTGCGGCTGGCCCGAACTCCCCCATCGGCTAAACTAACATCGCTCGCCGGCTTGATTGGCCTGCTCCGCCAGTACGCGCGACGTTCCGATTTGCCGAGCGCGACGGAGAAAATCTTAGTTTCAGGGGCGCGCCTGAGGATGGCTTCCGCTATGTGTGAAGCGGTGGAGCCGTTCGTAAGAGCCCGTTTGAGAATGGGGATTCCCTCGAAGCAGCGTTCGTGATTCACCCTATGCATGTGGACACGAACGACGCGAGGCCGCATGGCCGCGATCGAGCGGAAGACCAAGCGTTATCCGACCGATCTCACCGA
>VGEI01000272.1 GCA_016869415.1 Alphaproteobacteria bacterium | reverse complement strand
AGCTCGACAGCCTGGGCTCGAAGCTCACCCATATCCTTAACACCCACCACCACAACGACCACACCGGCGGCAATTTGGAGCTCAAGAAGCTGACCGGCGCCACCATCGTCGGACCGGCCGCGGACCGAGACCGCATTCCGGGGATCGACGTGGCCCTCAAGGACAATGAGACGCACCCGTTTGGCGCCGAGACGATGCGCGCCTATGACATTCCCGGGCACACCAAGGGGCATATCGCCCTTTGGTTCGAGCAGTCCAAGGCCGTGTTCGCCGGCGACACGCTGTTCTCGCTGGGCTGCGGACGCATGTTCGAGGGCACGGCGCCGATGATGTGGGCCAGCCTGAGCAAGCTGCGCCGCCTGCCCGGCGATACGCGGCTCTATTGCGGCCACGAATACACGCAGGCCAACGCCAAATTCGCCCTGACGGTCGATCCGGACAATGCAGCTCTGAAAAAGCGGGCAGCCGAGGTCGACGCCCTGCGCGCGAGAAATCTCCCGACCTTGCCGTCGACCATGGAGCTCGAATGCGCCACCAACCCGTTCCTGCGCGCCGCCGATCCGGTGCTGGCGCGCCATGTCGGGCTGGCACCTGGCGATCCCGTCGCCGTCTTCGCCGAAATCCGCGGCCGCAAGGATAGATTTTAGTCAGGCGCGCGCAGCTCGGCGTTTCGCGAAGCGAAAGCGCCTGGCCACACCAACCCTGCGCGCGCCAGAATAACGAAGGAGATCGTCAATGAAGCTCTACTACTCCAGCGCCTCGCCGTATGTGCGCAAGGTGATGGTGACGGCGATCGAGACCGGCCTTGAAGGCAAGATCGAGAAGGCGCCGGCGACCGTGGCACCGAACAAGCCCAATGCCGAGGTGGCGCGCGACAATCCGCTGATGAAGGTGCCTACACTGATCACCGACGGCGGCGAGGCGCTGTTCGATTCCCGGGTGATCTGTGAATACCTCGACTCCCTGCATAGCGGCCGCAAGCTGATCCCGGCCTCGGGCGGCGAGCGCTGGCGGGTGCTCTGCCTGCAGGCGCTGGGCGACGGCATCCTCGACGCCGGCCTGCTCACCCGCTACGAGACCTTCCTGCGGCCCGAGCCCCTGCGCTGGAGCGAATGGACATCGGGCCAGTCGCTCAAGGTCACCCAGTCGCTCGACATGCTCGAGGACGACATCGATCTGCTCGCCGGGCCGATCAATCTCGGCCAGATCGCCGTCGCCTGCGCCATCGGCTGGCTCGAGTTCCGCAAGCCGCTCGGCGAGAACCGCCCCGGCCGCCCAAAGCTCTTCCAGTGGTACGACGATTTCCTCAAGCGGCCGTCGATGCAGGCGACGATGCCCAAGGCGTGACCCTGTCTTTCGACACCAAGCGCCTTGCCGCGGCACCGGACGCGATCGCCCCGGACGGCTCGGAAGTCCGCATCCTCTGCCGCACCAGAAGCGGCAGCATGGCGCAGTTCGCGCTGCCGCCGGGTGCTGTGTCGAAAGCCGTGGCGCATCGCACGGTGGAAGAGATCTGGTACGTCGTCTCGGGAAGCGGCCGGATGTGGCGTCAGCTCGACGGTCGCGAGGAGATCACCGAGCTCGGACCCGGCCTGTCGATCAGCATCCCGGTGGGCACGCGCTTCCAGTTCCGCTGCGACGGCAACGAGAAGCTGGTGGCGGTCGGCACGACCATGCCGCCCTGGCCGGGCGAGGGTGAGGCTTATATCGTCGAGGGGAAATGGCTGGCCACGGTTTGATGCCGAACTTCTAGCGCTTCCATAAATCGCGCGACGCCAGAACCGCCCCGCCGACGATCAGCAC
Source organism: Alphaproteobacteria bacterium (assembly GCA_016869415.1). Classification (GTDB taxonomy): domain Bacteria; phylum Pseudomonadota; class Alphaproteobacteria; order CACIAM-22H2; family CACIAM-22H2; genus VGEI01. The sequence goes on along the minus strand of VGEI01000272.1, from coordinate 3,392 downwards.
GCAAGCCGCCGCCAGACGCAGGCTCGCCTCGGCCTGGCCGAACAGGATCAGCAGCAGTGTCGAGAGCGGCGGCGTGGCGTAGGAGAGCGCGCCGAGCGCCTTGATGTCGCCGCGCTTCATGCCGATGTCCCAGAGAAAGAAGGCGGCGCCGACCGGACCGAGACCGAGCGCCAAGACCGCCAGCCATTCGCTGCCCCGCGGCACATAAGCGGTCTCGAAGGCCAGATGCGCGACGAGAGCGAGCAGCGCGGTCGCGCCGCAGAAGGCGCCAACGGCGTCGGTGGGCACCGCGCCGAAGCGCCGCGAGAGCACCGAGTAGCCCGACCAGATCAGGGCCGCGGCCAGGGCGAAGGCATAGCCGGCGGCGAACTCGCTACGAAAGCCGCCGAGCCCGCCGCCGATCAGCACGATGCAACCGACAAGCCCGGCAAAGGCCCCGCCGAGGTGCCACGGCGTCAGCCGCTCCCCCGGCAGCAGGCCGGCGAAGACGACGATCAGCAGCGGCCAGAGATAGTTGAGGAGATTGGCCTCGACCGGCGGTGCCAGCGCGAGGGCCGCGAAATAGCACACGTGATAGCCGAACAGCCCGCCGATGCCGAGCGCCCAGACCGCCGATGGCAGGCGCAGATGCCCGGCGATGTTGTCGCCGCGTACCAGCCACACCGTCAGCGTCAGCAGGAAGGCGAGGCCGAAGGCCATGGCCGTCATCTGGAACGGAGGAACGGGTCCGGCCGCCGTGGTGATGACGGCAAGGGACGCCCACAAAGCGATGGCCCCGGCACCCAAGGCCGTGGCCCGGCGTGTCGTAGAAACTGATTCGCTCATCGAGCGGCGTTGTTAGCCCGGATCGTGCAACGCCGCTACTTGAAGCGCTCGTCGACCTCGATGCGGTAGCCGTTGGCCAGCCGGTTGGTCTCGCTGGCCATGCCGACCACGGCCAGAAGCTCGCCCAGCATGGCGTCGGTCATGCCCGCCTTGCGCGCCGCGGCGGTATGCGAGGCCGTGCAATATTCGCAGCCGTTGGAGACGCTGACAGCGAGATAGATCATCTCCTTGGTGCGCGCGTCGAGCGCCCCCGGCGCCATGATCCGCTTGATGCTCTCCCAGGTGCGCTTGAGATTGTCCGGGTGGTTGGCCAGCACCTTCCAGAAATTGTTGATCCACTCGACCTTGCGCGTGGCCATGATGTCGTCGTAGACGGCCCGCACCTCCGGCGAGGCATCGGCGTATTCGATCGGCGGCAGCGTCGGCATGAAGACCTCTCCAAAGAAAATCGCCCCGGCCATGCGGGCCGGGGCGGCGGAATTCGGCGCGGCCGCGACTCAATACATGTGCTGGCCGCCGTTGATCGACAGGGTCGAGCCGGTGATGAAGCTCGCGTCGTCGGCGACGAGGAACAGCACGCCGCGGGCGATGTCGTCCGCCCGGCCGAGCCGGCCGACCGGGATGCGGGCGATGATCTTCTTCAGCACCTCCTCGGGCACGGCGCGGACCATCTCCGTGTCGACATAGCCGGGCGCGATGGCGTTCACCGTGATGCCCTTCGCCGCCCCTTCCTGGGCGAGCGCCTTGGTAAAGCCGTGGATGCCCGACTTGGCGGCGGCGTAGTTCACCTGGCCGTACTGGCCGGCCTGTCCGTTGATCGAGCCGATATTGACGATGCGGCCGAAGCTGCCCTCGCGCATGGCGTCGATGACGCAGCGGCTCATGTTGAAGCAGGAGGTCAGGTTGGTCTGGATGACCGCGTTCCACTGCTCGAAGGTCATGCGGTGCATCGTGCCGTCACGGGTGATGCCGGCGTTGTTGACCAGGATCTCGATCGGGCCGCCCAGCGCCTGGGTGGCGCGGCGCACGCCCTCCTGGCAGGCCTCGAAGTTGCCGACGTCCCATTTGAAGGCCGGGATCATCGTCTCCATGGTGAACTTCTTGGCGGCTTCCTCGTTGCCGCCGTAATTGGCGGCGACCTTGTAGCCGGCTTTCATCAGCGCCGTGGAGATCGTCGCTCCGATGCCGCGGGTTCCCCCCGTTACCAATGCCCGCCGTTCCGTCGCCATGTCGTCCTCCCGCTTTTCGATTTCTGGTTATTTCGCTTCGCCACGCGGTGCCGGCGAGTCCGGCACCGCGCCCCTGCCTCCTCCGTTCGGCCGCGCCCGGCTAGCTCCGCTCCACGCACATCGCAATGCCCATGCCGCCGCCGATGCACAGCGTCGCCAGACCCTTCTTCGAGCCGCGGCGCTGCATTTCGTAGAGCAGCGTCGTGAGCACGCGCGCCCCCGAGGCGCCGACCGGATGGCCGATGGCGATGGCGCCGCCGTTGACGTTCACCTTGGACGTGTCCCAGGCGAGATCCTTGTTGACCGCGCAGGCCTGCGCGGCGAAAGCCTCGTTGGCCTCGATCAGGTCGAGATCCTTGGCCGACCAGCCGGCTTTCTTCAGGGCCTCGCGCGAGGCCGGGATGGGCCCCGAGCCCATCACCGCCGGGTCGACGCCGCTGGTCGCCCAGGAGACGATCCGCGCCAGTGGCGTAATGCCCCGCTTGGCGGCTTCCTTGTCGGTCATCAGCACCAGTGCCGCGGCGCCGTCGTTGATGCCCGAGGCGTTGCCGGCCGTCACCGTGCCGTTCTTGTCGAAGGCCGGCCGCAGCTTCTTGAGCGTGTCGAGCGTCGTGCCGTGCTTCGGGTACTCGTCGTCGGCCACCACGACGTCGCCCTTGCGCGTCTTGACCGTCACCGGGACGATCTCGTCCTTGAACTTGCCGGCCTTCTGCGCCGCCTCGGCCTTGTTCTGCGAGGCGAGCGCGAACTCGTCCTGCTGGTCGCGGGTGATCTGCCATTTCTGCGCCACGTTCTCGGCCGTGTTGCCCATGTGGTAGCCGTTGAAGGCATCCCACAGCCCGTCCTTGATCATCGTGTCGATCATCTCGCCGTTGCCCATGCGCACGCCTGTGCGCAAGTACATGGCGTGCGGCGCCTGGGTCATGCTTTCCTGGCCGCCGGCCACGACGATCTCGCTGTCACCGGTCTTGATCGCCTGGAAGCCGAGGGCCACGGCGCGCAGGCCCGAGCCGCAGAGCTGGTTGATGCCGTAGGCGGTCTTGTCCACCGGGATGCCGGCCATGATCGCCGCCTGGCGCGCCGGGTTCTGGCCGGCCGCGGCGGTCAGGATCTGCCCCATGATGACCTCGGAGACCTCACCGGGCGCGACCTTGGCGCGCTTCAGCGCCTCGGTGATCGCGGCGGCGCCAAGCGCGTGTGCGGGTAGGGTGGCGAAGGCACCGTTGAAGGCGCCGACAGGCGTCCTGGCGGCGGCGGCAATAACGATTTCGGTCATTCAGGGCACTCCGTGGCGAAAGGAATTGACGCACTCCAAGTCCCCCAAGGGGTTATAGACGT
>VGEI01000271.1 GCA_016869415.1 Alphaproteobacteria bacterium | reverse complement strand
CCCGAGTTCGGCTTTCGCCCGGCCGGGCGGCGAATGATTGAAATGCGCCCAGCCGTGCTGGCAGACAACAATCCCCGCTTCGCCGCGCAGCCTGTCGGCAAGCCGCGCCTGAGCCCGGGCCGGGATCACAGCCAGCAGCAGCGGCACGTTGTGCCGGCCGTGCAGCGCGACCAGCCGCTCCAGCGCGTCCGTCGCGTCGGCGGCATCGTCGTCGCGCCACCAGAACTGGGCGACGCGCCCGGCGGCGGCCCAGGCATCGAGCTCGCGGGCGAGATCGCTCCAGCTCATACGGCCCGCTCCGCCCGAAGCGTCCCGATCAGGCGCACGGTCTCGGCAACTCCGTCGCGGCGCAAGGCCGTCGTGTCCGGCCGGGCACGGCCTGCGGCCTGGCCGACGGCAGCCGCAAGCCGGGGGGCATCGAGCTGCGTCTCGTTGACGACGGTGGCCCAGCCGCGCGCCGCGAGGGCAGCGGCGCGCCGGGTCTGCTCGGTTTCGCTTCCGGTCGCGAAAGGCACCAGGACCGCCCGCGCTTTGGCCTGAACGATATCCATCACCGTATTGTAGCCCGCCTGCGACAGCGAGACATGGCAGCGGCGCAGTAGGCCGGGAAAGTCGGGTCGCGCAGCCTCGACAATCGTCAGGGGTCCGCGGCGAGCCAGCAGCCGCTCGCGAATCTCCCCCGGCAGGTCGGCTCCGAGCAGCAGTCGCCAGCGCCGGCCCGGCTCGAGTAACGCCTGGGCGGCGAGGGCGGTCTCAAGCAGGTGCCCGCCCACAGCCGCGCCGCCGCTGGAGACGACGATCTCGTCCAGCCCGTCGTTCCCGGGCGGATCCGACGAAGGCGGTGCTGCGATATAGCCGGTGTAGACGACGCGCTCGCCCAGGATCCGCGCTGCCGGATAGCTCGCTGACAAGTCGATAAGCGCCGGATCCCCGTGGACCAGAACGCGGTCATAGACTTGCGCCCGCTCAAGCGCACGCGCCACCTTCTCGGGATCGTGCGGCGGCACCAGGACGTCCCGCAGGGAGCAGAGGAGCAACGGACGGGGCGACTGCGCGCGCGCGGCCGCTAGCAGCGGCAGAAGCTCGAATTCGAGTTGGCGGCGCCCGAAGGGGAACAGCTCGGTGATCAGAACGTCCGGCCGGAAGGAGGCAAAACAGGCGAGCAGAATGTCACGCCGCCGCGCCTTCCAGTCGCCGCCGATCGGCCGCCCTTGCTCGTCGACAAAGGACTTGAAGCCGGCATCGCTCGCCCGCATCGCCGGCAGCTGGAGGAGACGGGCTCCCCCGGTGCTGGGATGTGACAGTGCCATCCCGCCGGATACGACTTCCACCTCGTGCCCCGCCGCCGCCAGGGCGTTGGCGATCGCCGCTGCCCGCCGGAAATGACCGGTGCCCAGCAGATGCTGAACATGAATCATTATGCGCCTCGCCATCGCCGTCAGACCTGCCGCGCCGCCAGCGGCACGTTGAGTCGGGCCAGCGCCGGCTCGCCGCGGGCACCCAGGGTGAAGATCTGCAAGGCGTAGAGGTCGAGCTCGTGCGGCGCCTCGCCGCGCATGTCCCAGCCCGTCGCCCGGGCGTAGATAGCGCGGATGACGCCACGATGAGTGATGGCGAGAGTCGGTTCGCCGCGGCCGGCGATCTCCGCCAGCAGAGGCATCACTCGCATCTGCACGACTCGCGGGCTCTCGCCCCCCTCCGGCGTGAAGTCGAGGCCGCGCGCTTCGTTGGCGAGGAAGGCCTCTCCCTGCTCGCGGCGCAGTTCGGCGATGGCGCGGCCCTCGTAACGGCCCCAATCCATCTCTACCAGTCTGTCGTCGATCTGCGGGCTCAGACCCAAGAGGTCTGCTGTCTCGCGCGTGCGCTTGAGGGGTGAGGCCAGATGGCGGAAGCTGGCAACCTCATCCGGCAGGCGCTGTGCTGCGAGGCTGGCCCGCCCGGCTGCCGACAGAGCGATATCCGCTCGGCCTTGCAACCGGCGTTCGGCGTTCCACTCGGTCGGCGCGTGGCGGAGAAGGGCGAGGGTAGTCACGGGTTCACCGGTTGTGCGCGCCTTCCGACAGCCAGGGCGGCGTTGAGAATGCCGTCCAGCGTTCTGGAGGCTGCTGGAAGGTCGTGCTCGGCCGCGACCTTGGTGAGCGCCGCCTGCGACATAGCGTGGCGTGTGCTTGCGTCGTCGAGGAGGGGCTGGAGGGCGGCGGCAAGGGCTGCCGGATCGCGCGGCGGCACCAGCATGCCGGTGCGCCGATCGGCGACGATACTGCCGACGCCGCCCGAGGCACCCGCGACCACGGGCAGGCCTGAGGCATGCGCCTCCAGCAAGGCCATGCCGTAGGCTTCGTTGACCGCCGGCCAGACATAGAGATCGGCAGCGGCGTAGATGGCGGGAAGCTGGCTCTCCGGCAAGGCGCCGGCGTAGTAGACCCGCCCGCCCAGGGAAGCGAGAGCGGCGCGTACCTCGGCGGAAGCCGGTCCGTCGCCCACGACGAGCAGCGACCAGCTTTGTCCCAGGAGCGGTCGAAGCGCCTCGCCCAGGACCTTGTAGGATTCAAATTTGTCGCCAGGTCGCATCATGGCGACGGCGAGAATCCAAGGCATCGCTTCGTTGAGCCCGAAGCGCTGCCCTATCACGATACGGTTCGCGGCGCGGACGCGCGCCGCGGCGCGATAATCTTGCGCATCGAGGAATGGTTTCAAGCGGTGCAGCCGTGTCGGTGCCGCGACATACGGCGCGATGCCAGCTTCGTCGGCGGGATTCAGCGAGATCACCGCCGCGGCGCGGCTGAGCGCGGCGATGGCACCCTCGTGACCGAGTCCCCACGGGCCGCCAGCGCGTTTCGCGGCGATCGAAGCCTCGGCGACGATGTAGGGAATACCCAGCGCCACCGCGACTCGCGGGCCGATCCAGTCGGGGGCCTTGTGATAGAGGTGGTAGGTAAACCAGACCTGCGACCGCTCGCTGGTTGATCGCTGGCGCATGCGCTCGACAAAGCGCGCCGCCAGCCGCCCGCCGACAGCCGCGAGGCGGGCCTGGCGTTCCGGCAGGCCGTCCCGATCGTAGGAACGCAGCCGCGCAGCCAACTCGACCGAATGACCGGCGCCCGTCAGCGCGGTCATCAGCAGCCGTGCCATGCGCCGGTCTCCGGAAGGCACAGGGTGGTCGGGTGGCTTCAGCGGGGCGTAGAAAGCGATACGCATAGCGAAGTGGTGAGCAGAGCCGCAATACGGTCGTGACCGCGCGATGCAGCGAACTCCTGCCGAACGCGCCGATGGCCCGCGGTGCCAAGTGCCTGGCGGTATTGCGGATCGGCGATCAGGGCGGCGAGCGCGGAGGCGAGGGCGGGGGGGTCGTTGGGCGGAACAAGGACGCCGGTTCCATCGATAACCAGCTCCGGAATCGCACCGGCCGTGGTGGCAAGGACCGGGAGGCGATGGCTCATCGCCTCGACCAGCACGTTGGGGATGCCGTCACGATCGCCGTCCGCGGCGATGCGGCTGGCGAGGATGAATAGGTCGGCACTGCGATAGGCCTCGCGCACCTCATCCTCGTCACGCGCGCCACGCCATTCGATGCGGGCGGCGAGCCCCAGTTCGTCGGCGCGGCGTTTGAGGGAAGGGAGCAGCGGTCCGCCGCCGACGTGGGTAAGCCGCCAGTCGCAGGTAACGGGCAAGGCGGCAAGTGCCTGCAGCAGATCGTCGACGCCCTTCTTGGGCACTGCCCGCCCGACCGTCAGCAGACGCACTGGCGAGCCAGCAGATGCTGGGTTGGCTGGAGCCGTCTCCTCGGTGGTCAGCCCATGGTAGACCAATTCGATGGTCCTCTTGTCCGCGAGGGCGCACAGATGGGTGTGGCCGGCACCGGTGCAGGTCACGGCCCAGGCGGCTTCGGCGAGCTTCTCCGCCTTCTCCCAGTCGGGGGTGGTCCAAATATCCTTGGCGTGAGCCGAGACGCTCCAGCTCAGGCCGCGGAGATGCGCAGCATATCGCGCCACGGAGGCCGGCGTGTGCAGGAAATGGGCGTAGAGGTGGCCCGTGTCGTCCGGCAGCTCCGCCGCCAGTACCAAGGCCTGCCCAAAACGCCGGATGCGGTTGGGGGTGAGGTCGCGGGCGAGATCGCGCAGCCAAAGACGGCAGGCATGGCCGTAGCCGGCGAGGCGCCGGGCCCGCCACCAGCCGTGCCAGACACGAAGCGGCTCACGCCAAAGATACTCCGGAAGATAGGCAACCGGGGCCTGCAGTGCCCGTGCAGTCGCGTGGACCTTGCGGTCCGTCGGATGACGCAGCGAATAGAGCCGCAAGCGCAGACCCCGCGCCTCGAGCCCAATGAGTTCGCGGGCGATGAAGGTTTCCGAGAGGCGCGGCCACCCCTTGACCACGACTGCGATCGTCCGGTCCGAAGCAGGGGAATCGTGGGGCAGGCTGTCAGCCATGGCTGCCCGCGTTATAGCGCAGTCGACGTAGCGAGTGGCTAACGGCTGCCCGAGGCGCGGTTGCCCGATACGACAGTGAGGCGACGGGCGGGCTTGCGCTCGCTGGCCGGCCGGTCAAGCCAGCGGCGAGCGAGACGGTCGACGTTATCGAGGCCGTCTAGAAGTCCCGGCACCACGACCTCGGAGGGGCGTCGCTGACTCGGCAGATGACACAGCGCGGCAGCCATCACCGTAGCGTCGCGCACGCCATCGTCGACCAGGGTGCTGACCAGGCCGAGCTCCTGAGCCTGGCGGGCACGGATGAACTGCTCGAGCCGCGGTGCCGTGCGTGGCACCACGAGGGCGCGCTGGTCGAAGGACAGGATCTCACAGAACGTGTTGTAGCCGCCCATGGCGACCACGCCGACCGCGCGGGCCATCAGTGCCTCGATGTGCGCGTCGAAGGTGATGGCCTCGACCTTGTCGAGGGCCGCCGCACGGCGCAGGAATTCCCCCTGCAGCTCGGGCTGCATGAAGGGGCCCATCACCAACAGGGCCCTCGCCGGCAGGTTCCTGTCGTATTCGTAGGCGCGCAACACCCAGTCGATCAACGCCTCGCCATCGCCGCCGCCGCCGGTGGTAACGAGGATGTAGGGCTCGGTCGGCAGCCCCGGGAAAGAGCTGCGGCGTACCGTCGGCTCTTCGTAACGGCGCAGGTAGCCGGTGAAGCTGATCTTTTTCTGTACATGCCGGGGTACCGACAGACCGGCAAGCGGATCGCAGATCTGCGGCAG
>VGEI01000270.1 GCA_016869415.1 Alphaproteobacteria bacterium | reverse complement strand
AGCCGCAAGGAAAGGCCGAAGACAGAGCGCGTTTCGCTCCCGGAGACCGTCACCAAGGCTGTGCGCTTGGTCTCCGCGATGGTTGCCTCAAACATCGGCATCGTCCAGCGCATCGATTCGCCGTGCGTTGTCGATGCCGATGCCAACCAGCTCGTGCAGGTCCTGATGAATCTCTGCACGAACGCGGCGCACGCCATCGGTCACAACGACGGGGAGATCGTCATCGGCCTCAGTGAGGTGGTGGTCGCTGAAGCGGCAGGCAGCGACGGAACATCCCTGCCGCCGGGGACCTATGCCCGCCTAACCGTTGCCGACAACGGCAGCGGCATGGACGCGGTCACGCGGCAGCGCATCTTCGAGCCCTTCTTCACCACCAAGAACGTCGGCGAAGGAACCGGCCTCGGGCTTTCCGTGGTGCACGGCATCGTCGCCAACCACCGGGGGCGGATCGCGGTGGATAGCGAGCCGGGTCGTGGCACGACCTTCACTATTCACCTCCCGCTTGCTGGCAGCGACGAGATCGACACGCCGGCCCCGCCTCTGAAGCAGGCTTCCTAACCCTGAGATACCGGCCATGGCACGCATCCTCGTGATCGACGACGACCGCATGGTGCGGGAGACGCTGACTACGATCCTGGCCGCCGCCGGGCATCAGGTCGCCGTCGCCAATGAGGGCCAGAAAGGGCTCAAGCTGTTTGCCGAGTTCCAGCCACACCTCGTCATCACGGACATCCTGATGCCCGAGAAGGAGGGCGTGGAGACGATTCAGGATCTGCGCCGCCTCGCGCCCGACCTGCCGATCATCGCGATCTCCGGCGGCGGCCGAATCGGCAATTCAAGTTTTCTTAGGGTTGCGGAGCGCTTCGGCGCCAATCGCACCTTCGCCAAGCCCTTCGAGCCGGGTGAGATCGTCAGCGCCGTCAACGAGTTGGTGGCGAAGGCCGCTTAGCGGCCGGACCGCCCTTAACGGGCGATCGGCGCGGAGGGCGCTGCAGGCGCGGTTGGCGCCGGCGCATCGAAGATCGAGCGTTGACGCTCCTTGCTCGGCGAGCCCGCAGAGAGGGCAAGCACGATACTGAGCAGCATGAAGATGCCGGCGAGGATCGCCGTGGTTCGCGTCAACAGATTGGCGGTACCGCGGGCCGTCATGAAGCCGCCCATGCCGCCACTCGAACCGATACCGAGGCCGCCACCTTCGCTGCGCTGAAGGAGAACGACCACGATCAGCGCAACGGCGACCAGGATGTGAACGACCAGAAGAACGCTAATCCAGGGACCCATGACGGCCGGTCTTGTAGCGGCTTCCAGCCACTAAATCCAGTTGGAAAATCGGTGTCTTTTATCCCGCTTGGGCCGGGGCTGCGGCGGCGATCGCCAGAAAATCGCCGGCCTTCAGGCTAGACCCGCCGACCAGCGCGCCGTCCACGTGGGCCACTGCCAGCAACTCGACGGCATTGGCCGGCTTAACCGACCCCCCATATAGGATGCGAACGGCGCCAGCGTCGTCCATCCGGCTGCCCAGCTGGCGCCGGATCAGCGCATGGACTTCCGCCACCTGCTCCGGCGTGGCCGTGCGGCCCGAGCCGATGGCCCAGACGGGCTCGTAGGCGACAACGAGATTTCCGCTGGTGGATGCTGCTGGGAGGGATTCGGCGACCTGGGCGGTGACGACCTCCTCCGTTTTTCCTGCTTCCCGCTCGGCCCAGGTTTCGCCGACGCAGACGATCGCGCTGAGACCTGCTGCCTGCGCCGCCTCCGCCTTGGCCCGTACGGTCGCGCTGCTTTCACCATGATCGGCGCGGCGCTCGGAGTGGCCGACGATGACATAGCGGCAGCCGAGATCTGCCAGCATGGCAGCCGAGACATCGCCGGTATGGGCGCCGGATCGATCGGCATGGCAATCCTGCCCACCCAGGGCGACAGGTGAGCCAGTTACTGCTTCAGCGACCAGACCGATCAGTGTCGCAGGAGGGCAAACGAGCAGTTCGGCCCGGCCGGCGGGCAGATCGCGGGCTCCCTGAACGATGGCGTCGGCAAGGGCCCAGCCATCGGCGGACAGGCCGTTCATCTTCCAGTTTCCGGCGATCAATGAACGGGGTTTGGACATGCGCTCCGCCTTGCGAGATGGGGCTGCTCCTCTAGCACGGCGAGACTCCGAACGAAAAACAAGGGCCGGTTCGCTACCCGGCTTCGAGTCCGTTCGCCGTTCTAGACAGAGACGTTCAGAGTCTGGCCGCGGCCGCTGGAGGGCGGCGGCACGGCCGTCGCCGGATCAAACAGCTGCAGCAGCGCGGCCTGCGACTGCAGTGCCGAACGGAAAGCGGCGAGCGCTGCGGCCTGCTGGACCGAGGCGCCACTGGGATTCGAGCTTTCCAGCGCGCCGCTGACGACAGATGAGACGTTCATGCGGAGCTGACTCTAGCGCATCGCGAAGCCCCCAAGCGACAGCAAAATACCATTTCAACTCAATTGATTATGCCAAAGCGCAGGGTGGCGGTGGCGGGTTGCGGGCCCGCCCGTGCCCCCCTATGATGCGCGCGGTTTTCGGGGAGCCCATCCGCTTTATGCTTCAAGCCTTCCGCAGCACGACCGCCGGATTTGTCGCCAAGATCCTGTTTGGCCTTCTGATCGTCAGCTTCGCGGTCTGGGGTATCGGCGACTACGCATTCCTGCGCCAGGGCGATCCGGCAGCCCTCAAGATCGGCGATACGACTGTCACGGCCACCCAACTCTCGAACGAGTATCGAAACGAGTTGGACAGGCTGCGCCGGAGCTTCGGCCAGATCGACAGCGAGACGGCTCGCCAGTTCGGGCTCATGGACCAGGTCGTACAGCGGCTGATCAACCAGACGCTGCTCAACCAAGCAGCTCAGGATCTCGGGGTTCGCCTCGGTGACGATACGCTGCGAGGACGCCTGCTTGCCGAGCCGAGCTTCCAGGCCTCATCGGGAGAGTTCGACCGCCTGCGCTTCGAGCAGTTCCTCCAGCAGAGCGGGATGAACGAAGCTCGCTTCCTCGCCGTCTTCCGCCAGGAATACACCCGCGAACTGGTGACCGAGGCACCGTCCGCCGGCGTGCGCACGCCCGACGCGCTGGTCGACCGCCTCTATCGCTACCGTAACGAGAAGCGTGGCGGCCAATCGATCTTCGTGCCGGCAGTGTCGTTCATCGATGTGGGCGAACCGGATGCTCCGCAGCTGCAATCCGTCTACCAGGACAATCGGGAACGCTTCACCGCGCCCGAGTACCGCGCCCTGACGGTGGTGCGCATCGGACCGGAGGAAGTGCAACAGCAGATCAAGATCGACGAGCGTCAGCTGCGGGAGGAATTCAGCGCCCAACTCGCGGAGCTGCGCACCCCCGAACGCCGCGAGGTCTCGCAGTTGCTCTTCGCCGATGAGGCCGCAGCCAAGGCGGCGCATGCAAAGATCGCCGGTGGCGCCGATTTCAGCGACCTCGGCAAAGACGCCGGGCAGCCAGCCGAGCAGCAGGCCTTGGGCAAGATCCTGCGCAACGACCTCGTTCCCGAGCTGGCCGAGACGGTCTTCACGCTTCCTGCCGGCGCAGTGTCCGCCCCCGCGCGCAGCCCGTTCGGCTGGCACATCTTCCGGGTACAATCGGTCGAGCCAAGCAAGGAACCGGTTTTCGCCGAGGTGCGGGAACGGCTGACGCAGGATTTGCGGCAGCGCCTCGCCGGGGACGCGGCCTATGACCTGGCTAGCAAAATCGAGGAAGCGGTCGCTGGCGGCGCAACTCCCGAGGCCGCGGCGGCTAAGTTCAACGTCCCGGTCCTCAAGGTCGGGGCGACGGATTTGCGCGGCCAGGGGCAGGACGGCAAGCCGATCCCCGGCCTCGCCGGCGCACAGCCGCTGCTCTCCGCGGCCTTCGAGACGCCATCCGGCCGCGAGACCCAGCTGGTCGAAGGCCAGGGCAACGTCTGGTACGTCGCCCATGTCGACGGCGTGACGCCATCGGCGCTTCGGCCGCTGGCCGATGTGCGTGAGGAAGCTGTCCGACTGTGGCAGCAGGAGAGGCGCGAGGAGCTCGCCCGCGCCCGGGCCAACGAGATTCTCAAAGAGATCAACGCCGGCAAGCCGCTCGAGGCGGCCGGCGTGCCATTTGCCCTCAAGCCGAATCCTATCGACCCAGTAGCGCGCAGCTCGGGCTTCGATCCTCGCGCGCCGGTGCCACCGGAAGTGGCCGGCCGCCTTTTCCAGATGAAGGAGGGCGAGACGGCGTCCGTCGCCAGCCGCGATGGCGTGTACATCGTGCGCCTGACCACGATCCTTACCGCCGATCCCGCCGCCGACGCGGAAGGACTCGCCCTGCTGCGCAACCAGCTCCGGCAGCAGATCGCCGGCGACCTCATCGCCAGCTACGCCGAGGCCTTGCGCCGGCGCTTCGGCGTCACCATCGACCGCGCGGTCGTCGATCGCCTCATGTAGGCGGCGCGGCGCCGACCTGTGAAACGCCGCGGCGCCGCACGATGGCGGTCAGCGGTGCCAGGGTCAGACCGCGTGCCGACAGTGAGCCGAGCCACGGCTCCAGGACGTTGAGCGTCACGTCATGTGGGTGGCCGATGGCGATCGCCGTGCCGTGCCGGCGCGCCACGGCCTCGAGCTCGATCAGCCGCGCGTTTACGTAGTCAGGGTTGAGCTTGTTGTCGAGGAAGACGTCGCGCACGGCATACGGCAGATCGGCGGCGCGGGCCACGCTGGCGGCGATGCTGTCCTGCGCGGTGCGGGAATCGAGGAAGAGCAGGCCGCGGCTCTTGAGCTCGGCAATCACCGGCGCCATGGCGCCGGCGTCGCGGGTGAAGTGGCTGCCCATGTGGTTGTTGAGGCCGACGGCCTCGGGCAGCAGCGCCAGGTAGCCTGCCACGCGCCGCCGGATCTCCTCGGGCGGCAGATCGGTCGTCAGGGCGTGGGGTCCGGGATTCTCGCGGCCCTGCGGCTGCATGGGGGCGTGCAGCAGGAGCTCATGTCCGGCGGCGCGGGCCGCCGCCGCCTGGCGCGTCACGTCGGGCGCGTAGGGCAGCCAGGCCAGGGTCAGTGGTCCGGGCAGCGAAGCGGTGCGCGCCGAGCGCCGGCGGTCGAGACCGAGATCGTCGATGACCACCGCCACCAATAGCCGGCTGCCGCCGACCGCCGGCGCGGCGGCGGCATAGCGCTGCCAAGCCGGCAGCGCGACTGCGGGCGGCGGAGCGGCCGGGGA
>VGEI01000269.1 GCA_016869415.1 Alphaproteobacteria bacterium | reverse complement strand
CATCCTGCCGCACCTCAAAACCGAGATCGTCAAACGTTCCGACCGGGCCAAAGGCTTCGTCGTTCTGCCCAAACGCTGGATCGTCGAGCGCACCATCGCCTGGCTCAACCGCTGCCGGCGCTTGGCCAAGGACTGGGAGAACCTCAACCGTACGGCGCTCGCCTTCCTCAAGCTGGCTTCCATCCGTCTCATGCTCCGAAAACTCTGCAACCCCTGACAAAGTCCCCGGACGGACACTTAGCCGCTCAACCGCCGGGTCGAGATCGTCATCGAATAGCGCGGCACTCCGGTGCCAAGCCGCCACCGCTCTCTTCCGGCGGTGCCGCCGGCGGTTGACCGCCCGCCCGCCCGGGTTTACTCTGCCAAGCTGTCAGGCAGCTTTGCAGCCGGCGGCGTCGACCGCCCCGGCCCGCGGGAGGATTCACGACCATGACCGCCACCCCACGCGACGCCAGCGCGACGATCGTCCCCCTCGGCCGCAACCTAGGCGCGGAGCTGCGCGGCGTCGATCTGACGCGCGGCATCACGCCGCCGGTGATCGCCGCCATCAAGCGCGCCTTCTGGGCCAATCCGGTGCTTGTGCTGCGCAACCAGCGCGACCTCGGCCCCGAGCAGCTGATCGAGTTCGGCAACGCATTCGGCTATATCGCGCCGCATTCGATCCTGCAGTATCGCCATCCCAAGTACGAGCAGCTGTCCTACGTCACCAACGTCAAGCCGGACGGCTCGCTCGACGAGTACGGCTACGCTAAGCGCGCCACGGACTGGCACGCCGACGGCGTGTTCAAGGCCAAGCCGGACTGCATGACGTTTCTCTACTCGATCGCGGCCCCTTCGGTCGGCGGCCACACCGAGTTCACCAACATGTATCTCGCCTACGAGACGCTGCCGGAGGATCTCAGGCGGCGCGCCGACGGGCTGGCGTGCTTTCACAAGCGCGGTAAGGGCTGGCGCTGCACGGCGCCGCCGCCGCCGCTCACCGAGGCCCAGAAGGCAACCGGCGAGTTCGAAGGCAACGTCCATCCCCTCGTCATTACCCATCCGGAGAGCGGCCGCCGCTCGCTCTATATCAGCGCCGCACACACCTCGTACATCGTCGGCCTGGAGCGGAAGGAAAGCGACGCGCTGCTCGACCGGCTTTACGGGCACGCGATCCAGCCGGAATTCCAGTATCACCACAAATGGCAGGTCGGTGACCTGCTGATGTGGGACCAGCGCTGCACCATGCATCGCGCCGGCGGCGGCGCTCCGCGCGACGAAAAGCGCATCATGATGCGCGGCATGATCGTCGCCGAGCTCGACGCCAAGCGCGCGGCCGCCTGACCCGGATCGGTCTGGGGCATGGCGGTCGCGGCGACGCGGCGGCCTTCCTTTGGTCAGACGCCTTTGTAACCGAGCAGCCGCGGCAGCCAGAGCACCATATCCGCCCAGTATGCCACCACGAACAGGGCTGCGATCATGGCGACGAGATAAGGCAGGGTCGCGCGCGCGATCGCCGAGATCGGCCGGCGCGTGATCTCGGCGACGATGAACAGGCTGATGCCCACGGGCGGCGTGACGTTGCCGATGATCAGTCCGAAAACCAGCACGACCCCGAGATGGACGAGATCGAAGCCAAGCTGCGGCGCGATCGGCACGAGAATCGGGGCTACGATCAGCAGATTGGCCGACGATGTTTCGAACAGGCCTAGTATCAGCAGGGCCAAAAGGATCAGCAGGACGAGGACCCACTTCTCGTCCGTCAGCGACAGCATGCTCTCGGCAACCAGGTCGGGCACGCGCTCAACCGTGAGCACCCAGGAGAAGCACGCCACCGTGGCAAGGATGAACATGATGCCGGCCGTGCCGCGCACCGAGCGCATGACGGCGCCGGCAAGCTCCGGCAATGTCAGTTCGCGGTAGATGATTCCCAGGCCGAGCGCCAGCAGCACCGCCACCACCGCCGCCTCGGTTGGCGTGAAGATGCCGGTGATGATGCCGCCGACGATCACGACCGGCACCGACATGGCCGGCGCCGCCACGAGGAGCTTCCAGCCGAACTCGGCCAGGCCGGGGAATGGCGTCAGCGGACAATATTCACGGCCGAGCAGCACCTGAAGGTAGATCGCCGCCATGAGGGCGGCTCCAAGAACAACGCCCGGGACCAGGCCGGCCATGAACAGCCAGTCTACGCCGACCTCGGCGATGGCGCCGTAGAGCACCAGGCCGATGCTCGGCGGAATGATCGGCCCCAGGGTCGACGAGGCGGCGGTGATGGCCCCTGCGAATTCGGGGCGATAGCCGCCATGGATCATGGCCCTGATCTCGACCCGCCCAAGCCCCGCCGCATCGGCAGTCGCCGAGCCCGACATGCCGGCAAAGATCATCGAGCCGATAATGTTCACATGGCCGAGGCCGCCGCGGATATGGCCGAACGCGGCATGCGCGAAGTTGAAGATCCGTGTCGTGATGCCGGAGGTGTTCATCAACTCGCCGGCCAGGATAAAGAGCGGGATGGCGAGCAGCACGAATTTGAGGAACTGCTGGAGCATCGTCTGCGCCGCCAGCACCAGCGGCGTCTCCGTTACCACCATGTAGAGCAGGCTTGGCACAAGGAATGCGAATCCGATCGGCATGCCCAGCACGAGCAGGACGACGAACGAGATGGCAAAGACAGCCAAGCCCATCGTGCTAGCCGGGAACCGTGATGCCCGCCCGCTCTTCGGGCGGCGTGACGAGATGAACCAGCGACGTCAGCACCATGGAGACGGCCATCCAAAGGATCGGCACGCCGTAGACGCTGCGCGGCAGGTCGAGGCCCGGGATCGGCTTCGAGTGCTGCAGCGGAATCAGGGTCAACAAAGTCCAGGCAATGACGGCCATGCTGGCCGCCATGATGAGGATGAGGATCGCCGCCAGGGCACGGCGGCCGGCCGGCGGCAGGAGATGCGAGAGCGCGTCGACCGCGAGATGGCCGTGCTCCTTGTAGAGGGCGCTCGCCCCGAAAAAGGTGATCCAGACCAGTGCCAAAACACCGAGCTCGTTGGTCCAGGCCAGCGGGTGATCGAGGATCTCGCGGAACAGGATGCCAGCCGCCATACTGGCGACGATCGTCACCATGCACAGCACGCTGACGGCCCGCTCGAGGCGTCCGATGGCGCCGTCAATGCGCCGCAATGAATCGAGCAGGAACATGGGTAGTGGCGCCGGGCACACGCGGCACGCGGGGCGGCAATGCCGCCCCGCGCGGCCGGTATCAGCCGGCGAGACCGCGGATCTGGTCGACAAGACCCTTGGGTAGCTTGCCCTCGGCCTCGAACTTCTTGATCACCTCGTCGACGTTCTTCACGAAGGGCGCGGTGTCGGTCTCGATGAAGACCGTACCTTCCTCGAGCATCTTGCGCTTCTGGTCGCCGAATGAATCGAGAATGAGCTTGTAGTAGAAGTCGCCGGCATCCATCGCCGCCTTCTCGAGGATCTGCTGATTGGCTGGCGACAGCTTCTTCCAGCTCTTCTCGGCGATGATCACGGTATACGGCGCGATCTGGTGGTTGGTCATCGTGATGTAGGGGGCGGCCTGGTAGAATTTCTGCGGGAACACGCCGGAAAGCGGCGCCTCCAGCCCGGCGACGGTGCCGGTCTTCATGGCGAGGAACGCCTCGCTATACTCGATGACCGTCGGCTTGACCCCGAGTGCCCCCCAGGTGAGCAGATAGGTCTCGAGATTCGGCAGGCGAAGGCGCATGCCGTCGAGATCCTTGACCTTGAACACCGGCGTCTTGGTGACTAGGACGCGCGGCAGCCGGTACCAGTTGTCGGCGATCATGCGCACGCCATGCTTGTCGATGAGAGCCTGCTTCCACTGCGCGAAGACGGGCGTGCCCTGGAACTTCTTCACGTGCTCGACGCCCGTGAAGACGAACGGAATGGCCAGCGCGCGCCAGCCCGGATCGAAATACTGGTACCAGTCGGCGACGTTCGAATGCATGTCCTGGGTGCCGAGCGCCAGGTTCTCGAGCTGGGCCACGGAACCGCCGAGCTTGTCGCCCTCGAAGACCTGGACCTTGACCGCGCCGCTCGAGCGCGCCTCGACCATCTTGGCCATCTCCTGCAGCGCCTTGGTCTCGGCCGACAGCGGCGCTGTCCCGACCCCGAGGCGCAGAGTCTGGGCCGAAGATTCGGCGGTGGCGGCGAACGCCAGTAGGGTTCCCAGTGACAGCGCCGCAGCGCCCTTCCTCAATTGAAACAGCTTCATCCCTTTTCTCCCTCAATTCGTGTTTGCCGGGGTTGGCGGCGCTCGCGCCGACGCCCTCAGGTCATGCTTTCTCCGAAATAGATGCCGCCGATGCGCTGCAGATGCTGCCGCATCAGCGTCTTGGCCCCGCGTGCGTCGCGACGCCGCAAGGCCCCGATCATGCGCTTGCGGAACTCGACCCCCTTGCGCAGATTCTCCAGCGTTTCGACGCGACCGCGGATCGTCTGCCACATCGGGGTCTGATTCATGGCGATCAGGTCGCGCACGTAGGCAGCCAGCACGGTGTTGCGCGACGCCTCGGCGAGACGCTCATGGAACAGGAAATGGTCGCGGCCGACTTTGCCGGTCTCGCCGACATGACGCTCGATGCGGGCCACGATCCCCTCCAGCTCGGCAATCTCGCGCGGCGCGATATTCTTCGCCGCTTCGGACGCGAGCTCGCATTCGAGCACCATCCGCGCCTTGAATTGCTCGAGCGGCCCAGGGCCCGGATCGGTCGGCTGCTCCCACGGCAGCTGCCGGTTCACCGCGGGAAGGTTGCGGACATAGGAGCCGCTCCCGGTGTGGACCTCGATGAGGCCGGCGGTCTCGAGCACGATCATCGCCTCGCGCACAGACGGCCGGCTGACGCCGAGTTGGCGCGACAGCTCGATCTCCGACGGCAGGCGGTCGTCCGGCTTGAGCTTCAGCGTGCGCACCTGCTCGTAAATCTGCTCGGCGATGTGCTGATAGAGACGCTTGGGCTTGATCGCCTGCATCACCACCGGCACGCGCGCTCTGGCGGCCATGTCTTCGCCTAAAAGTAGCCTGACAGCTTGACAGGCTAACGTGGCGGTCCGGCGCGGTCAACGATGCCGCCGCAGCCGGCCAAAAAAAGCGGCCGGCGGATGAACCGCCGGCCGTCGTTCCCGCCGGCACGCGCCACAGTGCGCGCCGATCTCGTAAGTTCTGATTTTCTTGTCGAGATCGAAGCTATCGCCTTGAAGCGCTGATTGTGTGTACCGAGAAT
>VGEI01000268.1 GCA_016869415.1 Alphaproteobacteria bacterium | reverse complement strand
AACGTGCGTGAGCTCGAGAACTTGGTCCGGCGCATCGTCGCGCTCTATTCGCAGGAGGTCATCGGCGCCGATGTCGTCGAGACCGAGCTGGGCGACATGCCACCGCCAGCCGAGGCGCAAGCCGTGCCGCTCGACGATTCGCTGGGGTCTGCGGCGGAACGGCATCTGCAGGCATATTTTGCTGCGCACCGCGACGGGTTGCCGGCGGCAGGGCTCTACGACAGGGTCCTGCGGGAGGTCGAGCGGCCCTTGATCACTCTGTCGCTCTCAGCGACACGCGGAAACCAGATCAGAGCCGCCTACCTCCTCGGACTCAACCGCAACACATTGCGCAAGAAAATCAGAGAGTTGGACATCCAGGTTGTGCGCGGCCTAAAATAATCGTTCTGTGTCGGTGACGGCTGAGACCGGCACATTGCAACACGGAACAACCATAGCACCGGATGACTGCCGATACCGCGGCCGCACGTGCGCCCCTCGCACGGCGCCTACTTGACTGGGCACACCGCGCCGGCTTGTCACGGAAGCTGGCGATTGCGCTTGCCTTCGCCGCGGTCGCGTCAGGGGTGGCCACGTATGTCGTCATCACGGACCAGGGTTTCACACCCAATCCGCGGACCGTCCTCTTCCTACAACTCCTCAATCTCATCCTCCTACTGCTGTTGGGCGCAGTGGTGGCGCGCCGCATCGTGCTGCTCTGGGCCGAGCGGCGGCGCGGCCGCGCCGGGTCGAAACTTCACGTGCAGCTCGTCATGCTGTTTAGTGCCATCGCCGTGGCACCGGCGATTGTCATGGCCGTATTCTCGGCGCTGTTCTTCAACCTCGGCATCGAGGCGTGGTTCAGCGAGCGGACCAAGGTGGCGCTGCGGGAATCGCTGGCCGTCGCTGCGGCCTACCTCGAGGAGCATCGCAATGTGATTCGTGGCGATGCCGTTGCCATGGCGGCCGATCTCAACCGCGAATTGCTGCAGGCAACGAGCCAGGTCCAGTTCCGCCAGCTGGTCAACGGCCAAGCCCGGATCCGCGCTCTGCACGAGGCTGTGGTGTTCGACGAGCAGGGTCGCATCCTCGCCAGCGTGAACCTGCTACAGGAGCCGCAAACCGGTGTCGTGCCGCCTTGGGCGCTCGAGCAGGCACGAAACGGACAGTTGGTGATCTTCAGCCCAGAGGCTATCGATTCTCAGAACGAGAGCCTGGAGGCAAGCAATCGAGTCCGGGCGCTGCTGCGCCTCGAAAACTTCGGCGACGTCTATCTGATGGTTGGCCGCGGCATCGACCCGAAGGTCAGTGGGCATTTCGAACGGACACGCGAAGCCGTCGAGGCCTACGTCACGATCGAAGGGCAGCGCGCCAACCTGCAGCTTCAATTCGCCGCGACGTTCGTCGGCGTCGCCCTGCTGCTGTTGTTCGCCGCGATCTGGGTCGGGCTGGTCCTGGCGACGAGGCTGGCACGACCCATCGCCGAATTGGTTGGGGCTGCCGAACGTGTGCGCGCTGGCGATCTCGATGCGCGGGTAGCTGAAAACGTGACCGCTGACGAGGTCGGCTCGCTGTCGCGCGCGTTCAACCGTATGACCAATCAGCTCGGTAGCCAGCGCCGCGAGTTGGTCGAAGCGAACCGCCAGTTGGACGACCGGCGCCGATTCACCGAGGCGGTTCTCTCGGGCGTGTCGTCCGGCGTCATCGGTCTCGACGCCGAGGCACGTGTCACGCTGCCGAACAGGGCTGCTCTGCAGCTTCTCTCGGCCAGCCGCGAGCAGCTCGTGGGAACCAATTTCAGCGACGCAGTGCCCGAGATGGCACCGCTGCTGGGCAGCGCGCGGACAATGCCCGAGCGTCCGGTGCAGGATCAGGTATCGATCCTGCGAGATGGGCGCCGCCGCACGCTGCTCGTGCGCATTGCCGCGCAGACGTTGGAGAGCGGAGCCCGAGGCTTCGTCGTCACCTTTGACGATATCACAGAGCTTGAGGCGGCGCAGCGCAAGGCGGCTTGGTCCGACGTCGCGAGGCGCATCGCCCACGAGATCAAGAATCCGTTAACACCCATCCAGCTCTCGGCCGAACGGTTGAAGCGCAAGTACATGGACGAGATCAAGAGCGATCCGGAGACGTTTCGCGTTTGCACGGAGACGATCGTCCGCCAAGTTGGCGACATCGGCCGCATGGTCGACGAATTCTCTTCCTTCGCGCGCATGCCGGCACCGCAGATGCGCGAGGAGGATCTCGCCGAACTCGTGCGCCAGACCGTTTTCCTTCAGCGCAATGCCCGACCGGAGATCCGTTTTGAGACGGAGCTGCCGAAGGGCGAAGTGCGCTTCAATCTGGATCCGCGTCAGATCGGCCAGGCGCTGACCAACCTGCTGCAGAACGCCGTCGATGCCATCGAGGGGCGTGAGCCTTCGAATATCGGTGCGGCGCTGCCGCCCGGACATATCGTGGTCCACCTGATCGAACGTGACGGGAGGCCGGTCATTCTCGTTGACGACAATGGCAAAGGCCTGCCGCGCGAGAACCGCGACCGGCTGACGGAGCCTTACATGACGACCCGGGTCAAGGGCACCGGTCTCGGACTGGCGATCGTCAAGAAAATCATGGAAGATCACGCTGGAGAGCTGACCCTCGAGGATGGACCCAATGGTGGGGCTCGCGTGAGCTTGGTATTCGCGCCGCGCCCCGCCAGCGCGGTGGTCGTGGATGACGAGAGCATAACGACGAAGGCCGCCGTTCATGGCGCATGACATTCTGATCGTTGATGACGAAGCCGACATCCGGATGCTGATCGGCGGCATCCTTGAGGATGATGGCCATCAGACGCGCACGGCCGCAGACTCTACGGCGGCCATCGAGGCGATCAGTACGCGTCGGCCAAGCCTGGTGATCCTCGATATCTGGCTTCAGGGCAGCCCGTTGGATGGGCTCGAGGTGCTTGACATCATCAAGCGCGACCATCCCGAGTTGCCGGTCGTGGTGATCAGCGGTCATGGCAACATCGAGACAGCAGTGTCGGCCATCAAGCGAGGCGCCTACGATTTCATCGAGAAGCCGTTCAAGGCCGACCGTCTGCTGCTCGTGGTGGAGCGCGCGGTCGAGGCGGCGCGCCTGCGGCGAGAAAATAAAGAGCTGCGACTGCGGGCCGGCGGGCCTGTCGAGCTCGTCGGTACCTCGCCGCATATCCACACTGTGCGTCAGACTATTGAGCGGGTGGCCCCAACCGGCAGCCGCGTGCTGATCACGGGGCCGGCTGGGGCGGGCAAGGAGGTGGCGGCGCGTCTAATTCACCAGCGCTCGCGGCGAGCAGACGGGCCCTTCGTCGTACTCAGCTGCGCCAGCATGCAGCCCGAGCGCATGGAGCCCGAGCTTTTCGGCATCGAAGCCGGCGGCGAGGGACCGGAGAGCCCGCCCAAGGTTGGGACGTTCGAGCAGGCGCATACCGGCACCCTGTTCCTAGACGAAGTCTCCGACATGCCGCTGGAGACGCAGGGCAAGATTGTCCGCGTGCTCCAGGAGCAAACCTTCGAGCGCGTCGGCGGGCGGGCGCGCGTTCAGGTCGATGTGCGGGTTATCGCCTCAACCAACCGCGATCTGGCGGCGGCTATAGCTGCGGGCCGCTTCCGCGAGGATCTCTATTACCGGCTGAATGTCGTGCCGGTGAGTCTGCCGGCGCTGCGTGACCGGCGCGAGGACATCGGTGTACTCGCAGCGCATTTCATGGATAGGGCGGCAACTGCCGCTGGTCTGCCGGCCCGGACCCTGAGCGACGATGCGGTTGCCGCTCTCCAGGCCTATGAATGGCCGGGCAACGTGCGCGAACTGCGCAACGTCATCGAGCGCCTGTTGATCCTCGCCCCCGGTGACCCGACGCAGCCGATCCGCGCCGACATGCTGCCGCCGGAACTCGGCACGGTGGTGCCGGCGACACTCAAGGGAGATCGTGGCGCCGAGATCATGGGCCTGCCGCTGCGCGAAGCGCGCGAGCTGTTCGAGCGGCAGTATCTGTTGGCACAGGTGACACGCTTCGGCGGCAACATCTCACGCACCGCCACCTTCGTCGGCATGGAGCGTTCGGCGCTTCACCGCAAGCTCAAGACCCTCGGCGTCCACGGCAGCGAGCGTTCGTCGACGCTAGATTCCTGATCCCATCGGAGCTGTCTCTATGTCCCGGGTTGCCTATGTCAATGGCCGCTACCTTCCGCACCGCGCGGCGTCGGTGCACATCGATGACCGCGGCTACCAGTTCGCCGACGGTGTCTACGAGGTCGTGGCGATCGTCGGCGGTCGCTTTGTCGACGAGGCACCTCACCTCGACCGCCTCGAGCGTTCCCTGAAGGAGCTGCGCATGACCATGCCGATGACGCGCCGTGCGCTGGAATCGGTCATTCGCGAGGTGGCGCGCCGCAATCGCGTGCGTGACGGGATCGTTTACCTGCAAATGTCGCGTGCCGTGGCGCCACGCGACCATCCTTTCCCGCGAAACCCGAAAACCCAGATCGTCGCCTGGGCGCGCAACAACAAGCCGCCGCCGGCGTCGCATACCGAGGACGGGGTCAAGGCGATCACCATGCCCGATATCCGCTGGGGGCGCTGCGACATCAAGTCGACGGCCTTGCTGCCTAACGTGCTGGCCAAGCAGCTGGCGCGCGAGGCAGGCGCCTACGAAGCCTGGCTGGTGGACGAGAACGGCAACGTCACAGAAGGCACCTCCAGCAACGCATGGATCATCACGCCCAAAGGTGAGCTGGTGACGCGCTCTACCGACAACGCCATCCTCTCTGGCATCACGCGGCTCACCGTCCGCGAGCTGGCGAAGGAGGAGGGACTGCGGCTGGTCGAGCGTTCCTTCTCGCTGGCCGAGGCCAAAGGCGCGCGCGAGGCGTTTGTGACCTCCGCCTCATCACCGGTCGTGCCCGTGACACAGATCGACAATCAGGTGATCGGCAACGGCAAGCCTGGGTCGACGACGCTCAAGCTGCGCGAGCGTTACCTGCGATACATGAGCGAAGCGAGCACAGCGTGAGTCTCCCGGCGGGGGTCGCCCGTCCCCAAGCGATCCTGTTCGACTGGGACAACACCCTGGTCGACAATTGGGGCGCGATCTGTGACGCGCTCAACGCCACCTTCGCTGCCTTTGGCCGGCAAGCTTGGACGCTGGCCGAAACCAAGGCGCGGGTGCGCCAGAGTTTGCGAGACAGCTTTCCCGCGATGTTCGGGGCGCGCTGGCCAGAAGCGCATGACATATTCTATCGGC
>VGEI01000267.1 GCA_016869415.1 Alphaproteobacteria bacterium | reverse complement strand
CGGTCTGCAGCAGCGAGCTGCCGCCGCTCAGGGACCTCGGCGGCGGGCGGCAGGTTGCCTGCCACCTGCGCGGCTAGCGCCGCCTAGAGGTATTCCTTGGCGGCGGTGTCGGCCTCGACCGGCCGCCCGGTGATATAGCCCGGGATGTAGTCGCAGCGGCAGCCCTGCAGGAACTCGAGCTGCGCCTCGGTCTCGACGTCCTCGGCGCACACCTTCAGGCCGAGCGTGTGCGCAAGGCCGATGATCGCCGGGACGATCGCCTTCTGCTAGTTGCCGAGGGTCAGCTCGGCGACGAACGACTTGTCGATCTTCAACTTGTCCACCGGGAAGCGCTTAAGGTAAGCGAGGCTCGAGTAGCTGGTGCCGAAGTCGTCGATCGCGATCGAGACACCCAGTTCCTTCAGCTTCTGCAGCGTCGCCAGCGTCACGTCGGTGTGCTGCATGGCGGTGGACTCGGTGATCTCCAGCTCGAGCAGCCGCGGCGGCAGCCCCGCCCATGACCGTGACCGTGCGCGGCCGGACGCAGAGCCCGATCGTCGAGCGGCTCTTGGAGCGCGCGCGGTCTCCCGATCCCTTGCGGGATCGGCGCCGTGCCGCCAGTGACCGGACGGAACGCGGCCGCCGCGCAGCGGCCGGCCTTCAGTGCGTGTGGTAGTGGTCGTGGTGCCCGCCACCGAAGCGGTCGATGTGGTAGGGCGTGCGGGCGAGGCCGGGGCAGAAGGTGCCGACGACGCGCGAAAGACGCTCATAGAGCTGCTTGTTGCCGCGGTTCGCCTTCTCCAGGCGCGCGCGCGCGTCCTCGATGCGCTTGCCGACCGACGCCAGGTCGAGGGTCAGCAGGCGGCGGTTCTCGACCACCATCTTGCCGCCGACCATCACCGAATGGACCGCGCCCGCGTCCTCGGTATGCACGAGCTGGTTGACCGGGTCGTTCATCGGCATCCAGTTCACGTGGCCGAGGTCGAGGAAGACGATGTCGGCCTTACAGCCCGGCGCGATGCGGCCGATCTTGTCGCCGAAGCCTAGGGCCCGCGCGCTGCCCTCGGTCGCCGCCCGGAACACCTCGTCCGTCGTCACCCACCGCTCGATGTCCGGCCCCTGGCACTTCGAGACCATCGAGGCGAGACGCATCGATTCGTAGAGGTTCTGGTTGTCCGAGCAGTTCGACCCGTCCGTGCCGATGCCGACATTGACCTTGCGGTCGAGCATGCCGCGCACGTCGGCAAGGCCGTTGCCGAGCCGCATGTTCGAGCCGGGATTGTGCGAGACGGATGCGCCCTTGTCGCCGAGCAGGCGCATGTCGTCATGGTCGAGCCAGACGCCGTGGGCCACGGTGAAGTCCGGCCCGACGAGGCCGAGGTCGTCCATGTGCGCGGTCAGCGTCTTGCCGTAGCGGCGCTGGCCGACGATGCACTGTACCTTCGATTCGGAGACGTGGCTGTGCAGCCCGACGCCGAAGTCGCGCGCCAGCCTGAGGCAGCCGGTCAGGAACGCGTCGCTGCAATGGTGCGGAATGGTCGGCGCCACCGCCATGCCGATCCGGTCGCGGTCGAACTTCCAGCACTTCAGCGCCTTGCGCATGTTCGCGAGCGTGGTCTTGTAGGGGGCGAGCTTCAGCCCCTCCAAGTCCTTGCGCATGCCCGGCGTCAGCGCCTCCATCAGCCCGGGCACCGCCTCGTAGAAGGTCAGGTCGGCGACCATCGGCGCCACCACGGCCCGCATGCCCGCGTCCTCGTAGGCCTGACCACAGGCGGAGAGGCCCTCGACCGACGGCGTCGGGAACTCGAAGGTCAGGTCGTAGGCGGCGGTGCAGCCCTTGAGCAGCATCTCGGCAGCACCCACGAGCGTCGAGAGGTACTTGTCCTCGGTCGACCGGTTGCCGCCGATCCAGGGTGCTGCGGTCAGCAGCAGCTCCAGCGTCCAGCGGTCGCCCATGCCCTTGGCAAGCCCGCCATGGCCGTGGGTGTGGCCGTTGACCAGGCCGGCATGCATCAGCCGATTCTTCGCATCGATCGACGTGGCGCCCTCGGGTGCCGCCATGCCCGGGCGGCCGATCTCCCTGATCGTTTCGCCCTCGATCAGGATGTCGACCGCCTCGGCCTTGTGCCCGGCGGCGAGCTTGCCGCCGCGGATCACGGTCATCGTCTTCTTCTTGGTCGCCATGGCGCTTGCTCCCAGTCGTCGTTCTCGATGGTGCCGGCGGGCGGACGGCCTCACAGCGTCGGCTTGTCGTCTCCCGCCGCCCAGGGGAAGAGGATGCGCTCGATCATCACCACCGCCTGGAACAGCACGATGCCCATCAGCGAGAGGATGATCAGCGCGCCCCAAGCCGCGGGCACCTTGAAGAAGGCGGTCGCGGTGATGATGAAGTAGCCGAGGCCGCGGTCGGCATTGACGAACTCCGCCACTACCGCGCCGACCACCGAGAGCGCGATCGCCGCCTTGAGGCCGGAGAAAATGAAGGGGATCGCGTAGGGCATACGGATGCGCAAGAGCTCCTGGAGGCGCGAGGCCTTGCACGCTTTGCCGAGCTCGATCAGCTCCGGCGGCACCGCGATCAGGCCGGCAGCGGTCGAGAGCACCAGCGGGAAGAAGGCGACGAGAAAGGTCACGACCACCCGCGGCAGCTCGTTCGCGCCGAGGACGACGACCAGCAGCGGGGCGAGCGCGACCTTGGGGATCGACTGGGTGAGGACGAGGAGCGGATAGAGCGCGTTCGCCATCGCGCGCGAGGAGGTCAGCAGCACTGCCAAGGGAAGGCTGATCACGACCGAGGCGAGGAAGCCCAGCATCACCGTGTTCAGGGTCGCGAGCGTGTGGCTGGCGACGGTGCCGCCGATCTGGATCGTCTCGGTCCAGATCGCGCTCGGCGCGGGCAGCAGGTAGACCGGAATCTTGAAGAAGACGACCGCGGCCTCCCAGAGCGCGAAGACGACGACGAGCACCAGCACGGGCAGGCCGATCTCCTGCCCGAGCCGCGCGAGGCGGCGGCGTCTAAGCCGCGAGGCGATCGCGACCGAAGATGAGCGTGCGGATGTGCTGGGTACGGTCCTGGAAGACAGGGTCTGCCTCCTGGGCGAAGCTGCGTGGGCGCGGCAGCGGCACGTCGACGATCTCGGCGATGCGCCCCGGCCGCGGCGACATGACGACGACGCGGTCGGCGAGGATTACCGCCTCCGGGATCGAGTGGGTGACGAACAGGATGGTCTTGGGTCGCTCGCTCCAGATGCGCAGGAGCTCGAGGGTCATCTCCTCGCGCGTGAGGGCGTCGAGGGCGCCGAACGGCTCGTCCATCAGCAGGATCTCGGGGTCGTGGACGAGGGCGCGGCAGATGCCCGCGCGCTGCTGCATGCCGCCGGAGAGCTCGCGCGGGTAGCGCTTCTCAAAGCCCTCGAGGCCGGTGAGGCGCAGAAGGGCGCGCGCCTGCTTGAGCGCGCGGGCATCCATCCGGCCCATCAGCTTCATCGGGAAGAGCACGTTGTCGAGGATCGTCGCCCAGGGCAGCAGCGTCGGCGCCTGGAAGACGATGCCCGTATCCGCGCGCGGATCGACCACCGGCGCGCCGTCGATCGCGACCCGGCCGCGGGAGGGCTTCACCAGCCCGACGACGAGCCGCAGCAGGGTCGACTTGCCGCAGCCCGACGGGCCGACGAGGGCGACGAACTCGTGCTTGGCGATCGCCAGCGAGACGCCGTTGATCGCCACCACGTCCTCGTCGCCCGCGTCGAACACCTTGGCAACGTCGTCGATCACGATGGTCATCGGGCCGCCGCCGCGCGGGGGCTCACGCGCCCCGCTCCCTCATTTCGGCACCAGCGAGGTGTCGATCGCGCTCTTGGCGTCGAACTTCGCCTTGTCGATCTCCTGGCTCTCGGCGACGACCGACCAGGTGAAGGCGAGGCGCTTGGGGTCCTCCTTGCCCCAGCCGTGCTTCTTCTGGTGGTCGTTGAAGACGAAGCCGAGGGTCGCCTTGACGCTGCCCTGGCAGTCGTCGACATCGACCTCGGGCACCTTCTGGACGTGGAGCTTGCAGGCTTCCTCGGGATTGGCCTGCGCCCACTCGAAGGCCTCCTTCGTCGCGGCGAGGAAGCGGCGGACGAGGCCTGGCTTCTCAGCGATCAGCTTATCCGAGGTGATGATCGAGGCGGCGTAGATCGCGAAGCCGACTTCGACGAAGGGCAGCACGACGATCTCCTGGCCGGCCTTCTTCGCCGCCTTGTTCTGGTAGTAGTGGTGGATCGAATAGAACGGCGCCGCGTCGACGTTCTTGGCGATCAGCTGCGGCGCCATCGCCGCCCCGTCCATGTTGACCCAGACGATCTTCGACGGGTCGGTGCCGGCGCGCTCGGCCACCTTCGGGAAATAGACGCGGTGGCTGTTGCCCGGCGTGATCGAGATCTTCTTGCCCTCCAGCCCCTTGAAGCTGGTGATGCCCGAGCTCTTCAACACGAAGAGCGAATGGGGAGAGTGGGTGTAGAGGATCGCCACCGTCTTGACCGGCACGCCGGTGCGCGCCCGAGCCGTGAATACAGCGCCGAGGTCGGCGACGCCGAACTCGAAGGCGCCGGCGGAGAGCTTGGTGACCGTGTCGCCCGAGCCGTAGCCGCGGGTGATCGCCACGTCGATCCCGTGCTTGGCGAAGATGCCTTTCTGCCAGCCGCCGTAGTACATGGCGTGCTCGCCCGAGGGAATCCAGTCGGTCTGGAACCGCACCTTGTCCTGCGCCGATGCGGCGCCGGATACGAGGAATGCCGTGAACGCGATCGCTATCGTCTTGCGCATGTCCGATCCCTCCCGAGTATAGGAATTTCAAACCACCTTTTCTCTGACGCGCGACGGTACTCCCATCCCGAGCAGAAGTCCATCGCGGGTGATCGGGCGCTGTTTGGCGAAGACTCCCCGCTCTCGATTAGGATTAACCCCCTTTTGAGTGAGGGGCACAGCCAAAGCGCGATGCGATAGGTGCAACTGGCCGCCTGCAGGGGCCTGTGCGGGTTATCCGGGTCGAGCTCGGAGAGCTAGCTCATGCCCTCCTCTTGCTCCAGATAACACAGGCGGGTCAGTGCCTTCACGGGTGCCTGCCGCAGAACGGATGAAATTCTCCGAGGCGGTATCGAAGGCCAAGGAGCGCTTCGGGATGCCGGCCTCGGCCCGAGTGGTCAGTTGTTTTGAGGCTGGCCGGGACGGCTTCTGGCTGCACCGGCACCTGAGAAGCTTCGGCACCGAAAATGAGGTCGCGGACGCGGCCGGCATCGCG
>VGEI01000266.1 GCA_016869415.1 Alphaproteobacteria bacterium | reverse complement strand
CTTGCCGCTCTCGAGCAGGATGCACCGCAATGGCAGGCAGATCGCCCGGCGGTGGTTCTCGGCGCCGGAGGGTCGGCGCGCGCCGTGATCGTCGCTCTGATCGATGCCGGTCTTACAGAGATACGAGTGATAAATCGTACGCGCGCCAAAGCCGAAGCCTTGCAGGAGCTCGGCCCGTCTGTCCGAGTGATCGAATGGGACAAACGGAGTGTCGCACTCGACGGGGCGGGTCTCGTCGTCAACACGACGATCTTGGGCATGGCTGGACAGCCAGCATTGGAGCTCGACCTTAGGGCCCTGCCCGGAGATGCCGTCGTAAACGACATCGTTTACAGCCCGTTGGAAACGCCCCTACTCAGCACAGCGCGCGGGCGCGGCAATCCGGTCGTCGACGGTCTTGGCATGCTACTGCATCAGGCGCGGCCGGCGTTTCATGCCTTCTTCGGACTTGATCCGACAGTGACGCCGGCGCTGCGCACGTACGTCCTCGGAAACTAGCGTATCCATGCGCATTATCGGCTTGACCGGGTCGATCGGTATGGGGAAGTCGACGGCAGTGCATCTGTTGCGCGGCATGCGCGTCCCTGTTCATGATGCCGACGCAGCTGTGCACCGCCTGCTGGGCCCGGGGGGATCGGCGGTACGCGCTGTCGGCCTCGCCTTTCCCGGTGTAGTCCGCAACGGCGCCGTTGATCGAATGAAGCTGGGCGCGAAGGTCTTTGCTTCATCTGGTCGGGAGCTATTGGCGCGGCTCGAGGCCATCTTGCACCCACTGATCGGCCGCGAGACACAACGATGGCTGGCAAGGCAAGCCCGGCGTCGCGCGCCGCTCGTTGTGCTCGACGTGCCTTTGCTCTACGAGCGTACGCTTCCAGCCAGCTACGATTCCGTCGTGGTGGTGTCGGCCTCGCCCATGCTTCAGCGGCAGCGCGTCCTCCGTCGCCCCGGCATGACGGCTACGAAGTTCGCGGACATCTTGGCGCGACAGATGCCGGACAGCGAAAAGCGGCGCCTGGCGGACGCGACCGTCATTAGTGCCTTGGGCTATCGCGCAACGGGTGCCGGATTGCGCCGCGCCTTGCGCCGCCTGCGTCGCCGCCGGGCCTGGCGCCCGGGCTACCGCTAGGCGCAATCGGCTGGACGGATACGGCCAAGCGGGGCATAAGGATTCGCATGCGCGAGATCGTTCTCGATACGGAGACCACCGGCCTCGATCCCGATGCCGGCCACCGGCTGGTCGAGATTGCGGCGATCGAGCTGGTCAATCATCTGCCGACCGGCCGTAAATTTCAGCGCTATCTCAAGCCTGAGTGCGAGATGTCCCCCGAAGCCCAGGCGGTGCACGGGCTCACGCTGGCATTTCTGGCCGACAAGCCGGTATTCGCCGAGATTGTTTCCGAGCTGCTCGAATTCATGGGCGATTCCCGGCTGGTCATCCACAACGCCGAGTTCGACCTTAAATTTCTCAATGCCGAGCTGAAAGTCCTGGGTTTTCCGCAGGTGCCGGGATCACGCGCCATTGATACCGTGCAACTGGCCCGGCGTAAATTTCCCGGCGCTCCAGCCTCACTGGATGCTCTCTGTCAGCGCTTCAACATCGACAATACCCATCGCACGTTGCACGGGGCGCTACTCGATGCCGAGCTCCTGTCGGAGGTTTACCTCGAGCTGGTTGGCGGCCGCCAATCGCATCTCTCGCTTGAGCGCGAGGAGATCGTCCCGATCCTGGCAACGGGCTCGACAGTCCGGGTCGATGCTACTTCCCGCAACGGCCGCGTATCGCGTGTGGATGTTGTGAGCGAGGTCGAGCTGGCTGCCCACACAGCCTTGCTTGCACGGCTGAAAAACCCGATCTGGACGGCCTAGGCGGGTTTGGCCCCAGCCGCAGCCTGGGTGGTTTGCTGGCGGTAGAGATCTTGGAAGTCTACGGGCGACAACAGCAGCGGCGGGAAACCGCCATCCCGCGTGGCGTTCGACAGAATCGCGCGGGCGAAGGGAAAGAGCTGGCGCGGCACTTCGATCATTAGCAGGGGCTGAAGCAGCTCCTGCGACACGTTAGATGGTGCCGTGACAATCCCCGCATAGGCGAGCTCGATGACGAATACCGCGTCCTCGCCATGCTTGGCGTCGGCATTAATCGTGAGAATCACCTCGTAGGCCGTGTCGCCGAGCTGGTTGACGTTGACACCAACGCCCACAGAGACCTGCGGTTGCTGACCGGCTGCAGCAAAGACCTGCGGGGATCGCGGGTTCTCGAACGATAAGTCCTTCACGTACTGGGCGTTGATCGCGTAGGTGAGGGCTTGCGGTGCCGCAGCGGCGGGATCGGACATGACATCGACTCCTGGAGGGGAAAGCGGGACAGCCGCTAGGGGCCGTCCGTTAACACGGGGGATGCGCCGCGGCAACCAGCAATCTGTTCAGGGGCTTAGCGGCAGCCGCAGGATCTCGCCGTTAGCCGGCGTTCTACCGGTCAGGCATCGGATGAATCCCCAATGGGTTACCACGGCAATGTGCGCGTAGTCGGCATTTCCGCGCATAGCCTCGCGGAATGCGGATCCGCGGACGGCGAGGGCATCTTCGGATTCCGGCTGGCCGATGGACACGTGGTCGTGCCACCACGGATCATCGAGATGATCGAAGCGATAGCGTGGAAACCGCTTGGCCAGCTCGCGCGGAGAGGCGCCGATATCGCAGTGGAATGCGGATTTCTCGCGCACCAAGGGATCGATAGTGACGTCGATTCCAAGCCGGCCGGCAATGATGCTGGCAGTCTGCAGGGCCCGGGTATAGGGGCTGCAGATCATGCGACGTACCTCGCCCTCGCCGCGCTGGCTCAAGGCGAGGAGAGCGTCGGCAAGCCGCCTCGGCTTGGCGCACACCTTCGTCGGTCAGCACTGGATCGGCGATGCCGGGATCCACCCGGGTCACCGAATACACCGCGTTGAACTGGGATTGGCCGTGGCGGATCAAGAACATAAAAAACCCGGAATCCGTCTGGCAAAGGCGGCGGGAGAGCCCTATTTTAGAGGATGGCGCCGGCGGAGTTATGCTTGCGCCGGTAGAGTTTGTCGAGCCGCATCAGCACTAAACAGGCGGTTTGACGAATCTGCCACGATGCCAGCTCCATCCGGAGCGGCGGTTCGAGGAGGCAGGTATTTCCGGTGATGGGCGACGGCTTGGCGTTTTTCGACATCGTATTTTTCGCCTTGGTGGCGGGATTCCTCATTCTGCGCCTGCGTAGCGTCCTTGGCCGCCGTACAGGAAACGAGAATCGCGAGCGCTGGACACCGCGTTTGCCTCCGCGGGCTGGATCCAAGCCCGGAACACCCGCCGATCGTCCCTTGCCCGACAATGTCACCCCGCTGCCTTGCCGTGAGCCGGCAAGCATGGACGGCTCGCCTCTGGGCGCGGCGTTTACCCAGATCCGTCTTGCCGACCCGGCCTTCGATCCGCAGCGTTTCAGCGAAGGGGCGAAAGCGGCCTTCGAGATGATCGTCACTGCCTTCGCCCAGGGGGACACCGCCAGCCTGCGGCCGCTTCTGGCCGACGATGTCTACGAGAATTTCGCTGCCGCCATCAAAGGCCGCCAGGATGCCAAACAGACGCTGGAGACGACGCTGATCGGCATCAAGTCCGCGGAAATCATCGAGGCCCGGATGGAGGGTCGCACGGCCTATGTCACCGTGAAATTCATCTCCGAACAGGTAAACGTCACCCGCAACGCAGCCGGCGAGGTCGTGGACGGTGATGCCAACCGCGTAGCCGCGGTCACCGATATCTGGACCTTCGCCCGCAACACCCGCGCCAGCGACCCGAACTGGGCGCTGGTCCAGACGTCTGAGTCCCAGTAAGGCCTTCGCAGCACTGGCGCTGCTGGCGCTGGCCGCCTGCGAGACCCCAAAGCCGCCGCCTGATCGTCTCGCGCTGGCACCGGCGCGTTTTGCCGAGTTGCCTGGTTGGCAGGAAGACCGGCAGGCCGAGGCGCTGGTGGCAATCAATCGATCCTGCGCCCGTCTTGCCCGCCTCGCCGATGCGGCGGTGGTCGGGCCGGCGGGTATCGGCGGTCAGGCCCAGGACTGGCGTGCGCCCTGCGCCGCCCTGGCCGCTCTGCCAGCCGGGGATCACGTTGCCGCGCGCAGCGCGTTGGAGCGATGGTTCGTGCCCTACGCTGCCAGTAACAACGGCGATACCAAGGGCCTGTTCACCGGCTACTACGAGCCGGAGCTGCGCGGCTCGCGCAGCCGCAGCGGTCGCTACGTCGTACCGCTCTACGGCCGGCCGGCGGATCTCATCACCGTAGATCTTGGGCTGTTCCGCGAGGAGCTGCGGGGCCAGCGCATTGCCGGCCGGGTTCAGGGTGGTGCGCTCCGACCTTATGCCTCTCGCGCGGAGATCGAAGCCGGTGCCCTGGCGGCCACGCCGCGGGACGGCGGCGGACCGCTCGAGCTCGTCTGGGTCGACGACGGCATCGATGCCTTTTTCCTCGAGATCCAAGGCTCGGGCCGCATCGTGCTCGATGACGGCAGCATCCTGCGCGTCGGTTACGCGGCCCAGAACGGTCATCCCTACTACGCTATCGGCCGCGAGCTGGTCTCGCGCGGGGTGCCGCGCGAACAGGTCTCCATGCAGTCAATCCGCGCCTGGCTGGCGGCCAATCCCGATCAGGCGCGCGAGGTCATGAACAAGAATCCGTCCTTCGTCTTTTTCCGCACGCTGGCGCCGCCGGCCGCGGCCGATGACGGACCCCTGGGTGCTGAAGGTGTAGCGCTGACCCCCGGCCGCAGCCTTGCCGTCGATCGCGCCCATCTGGCGATGGGCCTGCCCGTCTGGTTGGATGCCGAAGATCCGTTGGAAGCATCTCGGCGGCTTCAGCGCCTGCTCGTGGCCCAGGACACCGGCGGCGCTATCCGGGGTCCGGTACGCGGCGATGTGTTCTGGGGCTTTGGCAGCGACGCGGCCGAGCGTGCTGGAAAGATGCGCTCGGCCGGCCGCTACTGGATTCTCCTACCCCGCGATGCGGCAGCCCGCATCCCTAAGGCTTAGTGCCAGCGCGGGCCATGATGCCCGCTGCGCGCCGGTCCACCGCGGTTGAGCAGGGCATCGGCTTCCTTTTTCTGCTCGTCGCTGAGCACGGCGTAGAGCGGCTTCGCTGCCTCGAGCACTTCGTTCATGCGCGTCGCGGCTTCGGCCATCATGGCCTGGCGCTGGGTTAGACGCTCGACCGCCGATACGGGCTGGTCCTGATGGGCCGCACGACGCTGCGCGTGCTGCTGACT
>VGEI01000265.1 GCA_016869415.1 Alphaproteobacteria bacterium | reverse complement strand
GCCAAGAGAGCGGTACAAGCGGCGGGGTAAGCCGCGTGCAGTAACTGCCTGAGCGATCGGGTGGGCCGCGGGCCTACCGATTCTGCCGATGACTGCGTTTTTGCACGCCGTCAGAATATGGCTTCTCGACTCTAAAGATCGACCCATCTGCCCCGCTACGGGGGTGATAATTGAAGATGGCGATGGTGTCTTTCTCTACACATGCTGGCATGTGGTTACCGGAATAAATTTCCTCGACCTCAAAGTTCCACACAACGCGTGGCCTCCCAGTCGGCGAAAGATCAAGTATCAGACACAAGCGATCGAAACTCCCAACCCGGCAGTCGTCACATTCGGCGGCGGGGTAGACCGGGTGGTTCCGCTATATCGCGAAAATGATGGCACTTTCATTCCCCTCTGGCAGCAAGAGAGGAACAGTATTGCGTGTCCTGATCTAGCGCATGTCGGCTTGAAGGTTCCAAAATTCTTCGATCTGGTTCGGATACCAATTCAAATCGAGCAGGCCGAAGAAGCTCGCATTTCTATCCCGCGATCAGCTATCTCCAAAAATATGATCGGCCCCAGCGGAAAGGTCATAGTCGTCGGATATCCCTACGGATACAGCATTCGAGGAGCCAGATGGCCTCACCCAGTTCATATCATGAGATTCGTTGCAGCTGAGATGTCTGACACCTTGACGATGCTGCTTGACGCTGAGGCCGCCCCCGGAATGTCTGGCGCACCCGTGTTTATAGAGTAAACATCCTTTGCCTGGTGGGAACCAATGGGACCTCCTCGGCGTATATACGGGGGCCGTCTTCGCGGACGCAGAGCATCTGCAACAATTGCAACCGTCGGAGGGACGGCCGCCTTCAAATGATCGCCGGGCAGCACTTGGCGTTGTCTGCAGCTTGCACCTCGCCGAAGCAATTGGCGGCCTTGGTAAATCTTCTTAGAACGTGGAAATCGGGGTCAGAGTGAGGTAACCCAGGTTATCCGGACAGTTCTAAACGGCATCAGATGTAGCGGAATGGAAAGTGGAACAATTGGGTCGGAGTAAATTCTACGGCCGCAGCCGGGCTGCATGACGGACGTGCAGCACGACGACCTCGCGATCCCTCACCGTATAGAAGATCAGATACGGAAAGCGCCCCACCGGTACCACGCGCACCCCGTCTTCATCGGTGGCGTAGGCCATCTGCGGGAACTCGGCGAGGCGGCCGGTCAATTGCTCGACGCGGCTGACGACGGTCACAGCGGCGGCCGGGTTGTCCCGGGCAATGTTTTGGGCGATGCGGTCAAGTTCGGCCAGCGCTGTCGCCGTGAACCGAACCTTCATGCAGGGCGATACCGGTCGAGAACCGCGGCAACCTCGGCATCGCTGGCCAGCTTGCCATCGTGAAATTCCTGCAAACCCCGACCCACGGCAGTTCGCTCTTCATCGTTGAGACGATAGACGCCGCCATGCCGGGCCTCGATGGCCAGCATAGCCTCGACCAGCTCCGCCTGCGCCTCGTCAGGCCACGAGGCCGCGCGTTCCAGGAGGTTTTCCAGCACCTTGCGCATCGTAGAACCATAGCACGGCCGGGACGGACACTCGACCCCTTCCTTACCGCGGGCATGCTCCAGTTCTCGGATGGACCCTCGGGTCGAGCCGAGGGTGCAGCGGAGCAGAGTTGGGGTCAGAGTCGTCGAAGCCGTTTGACGACTGCGGCAATGCCGCAAATACTGCTCCGGTGCAGGCGGTTATCGAAACCCCGGACTATCTCGCGGACGCGCGGGCCGCCGGCCTTACCGATACCGAGCGCGAGGCAATCGTCGATTTCATCGCAACACATCCTGCCGCCGGCGACCTGATTGCGGGAACCGGCGGCGCCCGCAAGATCCGGTTTGCCGGCCGCAGCAAGGGCAAGAGCGGCGGTTATCG
Source organism: Alphaproteobacteria bacterium (assembly GCA_016869415.1). Taxonomy (GTDB): domain Bacteria; phylum Pseudomonadota; class Alphaproteobacteria; order CACIAM-22H2; family CACIAM-22H2; genus VGEI01. Next base: position 3,410 of record VGEI01000265.1, on the reverse strand, counting down.
CATCATTACCTATTATGGCTGCGACGATATTCGGTGTTTCTGCTCAATGTGTACAGCAAGGGCGGCGAGGTGACACTGACGATGGCCGAACGAAACGAGTTCCGCGACGTGCTGGCTTTGCTGGCCCGCGCCTACCGCGAGGAGCGGCGGCGATTGCCGCGCAAGAGTTGAGCCGGCGGCAGGAGGTAGCATGAGCAAATCGGGACAACGGTTGATCCGCAGCGCACGCAACGCGCTGGCCTTCGCGCGGGGTGACGTCAGCGAGGGGTTCGTCGTCCATGTGCCCGAGCGCGTGAACGTCAAGGCAGTGCGCAAGAAGCTCCGGCTGACGCAGCACGAATTCGCCGCCCGTTTCGGCTTCGGCTACGACGCCCTGCGCGACTGGGAGTCCGGACGGCGCCAGCCGGAGCGCGCGGCACGCGTGCTGCTGCGGGTGATCGCCTACGATCCTGACGTGGTGCGCAAGGCCCTGGCCCGCGGCAAGGCGGCGTGAGACAGCGACGGTCGATGCGCAAGACGGTCACTAAAAGCATCCTCCGCGGTCTGGAGCAGGCCGTTGCCTACGCCCGTGGCGCGGCCGACAGGAGCCGCTACCGGGTTCATGTGCCGCAGCGCCTCGACGTGCGCGCCATACGGGCCAAGCTCGGCATGACGCAGGAGGAGTTCGCGGGGCAGTTCGGGTTCAGCGTCAATACGCTGCGCCACTGGGAGCACGGCAAGCGCCGGCTCGACCGGGAGGGCGAGAGATGGACCAGGGTGCGCATCGAGTTCGAGTAGGCCAGCCGCAACTTCAAGGACCACGGGCACGATCCCAGTGGGTGCGACCTGATCGTGTGCTGGCACCACAACTGGGCTGAGTGTCCGATAGAGGTTCTGGAATTGAGCAAGATCGTACATGAGATCGACCGGCGGCACGCTCTCGCGCAATCGAAGACGATTGCGTTGGCGCGAGCGTGATCGTTGCCGATATTGTCCGGCGTCCAGGGCCGCCCGACCTGCGAGACGGCGCGGGCCTGGCGGGCAAGGCAGCGCGAGGCCAGCGGGATGTCGGCGGTGACGCAGACGTCTGCCGCGGTGATGCGCTCGGCGATCCAGTCATCGGCCTTGTCCGCACCCTCCGCCACCATGACGAGCCGGATCTTAGGGTTGGGCGACGGGCGGATGGGCCGCGAGCCGTTGCTCACGACGAAGACATCGAGGTTCAGCCGCTCGGCGACGCGATAGACCTCCTCGCGCACCGGACAGGCATCGGCGTCGACGAAGATGGCCGTCAAACCGCGGCCGGTTCAGCGCAGGGGCGCCTGGACGATCAGCGCCTGGACCGTGTCGCTGCCCAGGGCCTTCACGGCTTCCAGGCGATGAAAACCGCTGACCAGGACATAGCGTTCCTTGTCCCGCCGGACATGGATGGGCACCTTCATGCCGTCGGCAAGGATGCTCGCCTGCAGGGTGGTCAGCTTCGCGGGGTCTAGAGCGGCACGAAACCGCGCGGGGACATAGATGTCGCTGAGTTTCACGGCGACGGATTGCATGAGCGGCATGGGTTGTTCTACCACGCCGCCGGCACGGTGCGCGCCTCTATTCTCGGCCTAGCCCAGCCGGTTGATGCCGTCGAAAGCCGCCGTCTTGTAGCACTCGGCGAGGGTGGGATAGTTGAACACGGTGTTGACGAAGTAGTCGATCGAGCCCTTGTGGGCCAATACCGCCTGGCCGATGTGGATGAGCTCGCTGGCCCCCTCGCCGATGATGTGCACGCCGAGTAGCTCGCGGGTCTCGAGGTTGAAGATCAGCTTCAGCAGGCCGGCGCTGTCGCCGATGATCTGGCCGCGCGCGATCTCGCGGTAGTTCGCCTTGCCGATCTCGTAGGGGATGCCCTCGTGGGTCAGCTCCTCCTCGTTCTTGCCGACGGTCGAGATCTCCGGGATCGTGTAGATGCCGTAGGGGAAGAGCGACGGCACGCTCTCGGCCTTCGTGTTGAAGGCATGGCAGGCGGCGAGCCGTCCCTGCTCCATCGAGGTCGAGGCGAGGCTGGGAAAGCCGATGACGTCGCCCACCGCGTAGATATGCGGCTGGCTGGTCTGATAGTGCTCGTTGACCTTGAGCCGGCCGCGGTCGTCGGCGTCCACCCCCGCCACCTTGAGGTCGAGACTCTCGGTGGCGCCGGTGCGGCCGATCGAGTAGAGCGCCGCCTCGCTGACGATCTGCTTGCCGGAAACGAGGGTGACGCGCACACGGTCGCCCTTTTCGTCATGCGTCGGCTCGATCCCCTTGACCTCCTCGCCGAGGCGCAGGGTGACGCGGTGCTGGTGCATCTGGTAGGCCAGCGCGTCGGTGATCTCGCGGTCGATGAAGGGCAGCAGCCGGTCACGCTTGTCGACCAGGGTGACGCGCACGCCCAGCGTGGCGAAGATCGTGGCGTACTCGATGCCGATGACGCCGGCGCCGATCACCGTCAGCGTGCGCGGCAGCTTCTCCAGGGTGAGGATGTCGTCGCTGATCAGGATGCGCTGGCCGTCGAAGGGGATCTTCTTGTCGCGCGTCGCCATGGTGCCAGTGGCAATGACGATTTTCTCCGCTGTGACGTTGCGCGTGTTGCGGCCCGGCACGTCCTCGATGCGTACCGTGTTCGCATCAATGAACTTGGCGTTGCCGACGGCAACCTCGATGCGGTTGCGCTGCAGCTGGTGCCGCGTCACGTCGATCTCGTGGCGGATGACATGGGCGGTGCGGAAATGCAGATCGCTCATGGTGATGTTCTGCTTCACCTGATACGACGCGCCGTAGATGCCGCGCTCGCGGTGGCCGGAGAGATGCAGCACCGCCTCGCGCAGAGTCTTGGACGGGATGGTGCCGGTATTGATGCACACCCCGCCGACCACAGCCTGACGTTCGACCAGCATCACCCGCTTGCCGAGCTTGGCCGCCTGGATGGCGGAGCGCTGGCCGGCCGGCCCGGAGCCGATGACCACATAGTCATAGTCGTAGGACATGGAATCCCCCACCCCGATCGTGACGCGCCAGCATAGGGCCTGACGCGTAAAGATGCATTAACGGCGATATTTCTCCTCGACTGGCCGCCGGGCCTCCCCCTGAGCAAGAGCCTCGTCGCTTATTCGGGCTTGATGCCGGCCTGCGCGGTCACTTTCCCCCAGCGATCCAGATCGGTCTCGATGAGACGGCGCAGCGCGGCCCCGTCACCCGGCGTCACTTCAAAGCCAGCTGGGCCCAGTCTCTCTTTCATTTCCGGGTCGCGCGCCGCCTGAACGATGGCCTCGCCCAGCTTCTGCTGGATGGCTGCAGGCGCCGCTGCCGGAGCCAGCACGCCGTACCAAGCCGTCACTTCGAAGCCGTGGATGCCGGCCTCGATCACCGTCGGCACATCGGGGAGAGCCGTGATGCGCTGCTTCTCA
>VGEI01000264.1 GCA_016869415.1 Alphaproteobacteria bacterium | reverse complement strand
CGTGAGCCATCGCGGCCCCTACAAGGACGGCCCGGGTGAGATCAACACCAGGTTGGCCATCGGCGGCATGGTCATCGAGCCGGGCGACCTGATCGTCGGCGACGATGACGGGTTCCTCTGCCTGCCCTACGACGAGACCGAGGGCATCCTCGCCGCGGCGTGGAAGAAGAACGAGGCCGAGGAGAAGCAGATGGCCGCCATCCAGGCGGGTACGAGCGACCGCGCCTGGGTCGACGCCTCGCTCAAGCGCCTGGGCTGCGAGATCGAGGAGTAGCGTCTATTCCGGCCAGGGTTTGCGCCAGCCGAGGCCGGCGAGGTCGCTGACCGGGCCGATCACCGTGTCGAAGCGCATGGTCATGCGGTCCTTGGGGCCGTAGACCGGCCAGCGCGGCATGCCGGCATGATTGGGATCGCCCGAGCGCGCGAAGGCGATCCAGGCGGCGTGCATGGCTTTGGCGAGGCCGGCGGTCTCGTCCGCCTTGGCGCCGCGCAGCATCGGCGCGTCCGGCCAGCGGCTGAAATTGTCGAAGACGAAGGGGATCTCCAGGCAGTGGCAGGATTCGAAGCCGGACGGTGACTGCCAGTCGAACTGGAAGACATAAGCGGGCTTCTTCGTCGGTGCCCGCCACTCGGCGAAGCGCAGGCTGCCCAGGCGGAAGACCTGGTCGGAGTAGAGCTCGCCGAGAATCGCGGCAGAGCTACCCGAGGCACGGGTCCGGCGCACATCGTCGTAATAGGCCCTGGCGTCGTCCTTGAAGAAGCGCCGGAAGACGTCGAGCACCTGCTCCTCTGCGGCGTTCTGTACTTCCTTGTCGGCGCCGTAAAAGGCAGCCATCTCCTCGCGCGTCGTGCCGATCATCACGTCGATGTCGCCGCCGGCACCGGCCTTGAGCGAAGCGGCGATGTCGCCGGGGATGACCGTGCCGTCTATCACCGGGCCGAAGGGTGCCGCCGCGTCGGCGAATTTCTTTTCCAGGCGCCCGAGCTCGCCCTGGGCGGCGAGGAATTTCTCGAACGGCAGGGTCTTGAGCCGCGCGGCCTCCTCAGGTTTCAGGCCCAGCACCTCGAGAAAACGCCCGCCGATGCGCTGCGCATCCTTCGGCGCACGCGAGATGCGGCCGAACGGCGCGCTCTGCAGGATGGCGCGGCGGAACAGCCCGCCTTTGGGCTGCATGGCCATGTGCGCCGCAATCGAGCCCCCGCCCGCCGACTGGCCGACCACCGTGACGTTGGCCGGATCGCCGCCAAAGGCAGCGATGTTGTCGCGCACCCAGCGCAGCGCGGCCTGCTGGTCGAGCAGGCCGAGATTGCCGCCGCTGATGCCGGGCATGTAGAGGAAGCCGAGCGCACCCAGGCGATAGTTGATGGCGACGGCGACCATATCGCCGTTGGCGGCGAAGGTCTCGCCCGAGTACCAGGGCAGCGAGCCGGCGCCGCTCGAATAGGCGCCGCCATGGATCCAGACGATCACCGGCCGCTTGCCGTTGTCGGCGGCCGGCGTCCACAGATTGAGGGTCAGGCAGTCCTCGCTCTGCTTGCGCTCGAAATCGCCCATGATATGGGCGAGGCGCGAGCGCCCTTGCGGCGCGATCGGGCCGTCTGCGGTCGCCTCGCGCGTGCCGTCCCACTTGAACGGAAGCGGCGGCTGGAAGCGCAACGCCTCGACAGGCGGCGCGGCGTAGGGAATGCCGCGGAAGACCAGCAGATTGTTCTCGCGCTGGCCACGCAAGACGCCGTCGCCTGTGCGTACCACGAGATCGTCGCGGCTTGCGGTCATCACCATGAAGTTCCTCCCTCAGTCTCTAACGTTGAGCAAAGCGCCGCTCCAGCGGCACGATCACCAGCTTCTCGCCGGCCACGAAGATCACCACGATGGCAAAGCAGGTGGCGAGAAAGGTCGGGCTGTCGGCGGCCGTCTGGGCGCGCAGCATGAGATAGCCGAGGCCGCTAGGCGCACCCAGCAGCTCCGAGACCAGCGCGATCTTCCAGGCAATACCGTAGGCGATGCGCAGCGCGGCAAGCACATAGGGAATGAGCAGCGGCAGGGTCAGCCGCCAGAGAATGCGCGCCCGCTTGCGGGTGAAGCTGTGGCCCATCTCCAAGAGCTCGCGGTCGATGGCCCGCAATCCCTCGCCGATATTGATCAGGCAGAAGGGAATGAGGATCGCCACCTCGACGAAGATCACCCCGAAATCGCCGGGTGGGAACCAGATGGCGGCGAGGATCGCCCAGCCGATCGAGGGGAAGGAGTTGAGCACCGGCTTGATGCGCTCGTCGACCACGGCCCTCAGCACCGGGACGCGGTCCGCGAGGAAAGCGAGGCCGCCGCCGATGAGCAGTGCCGCGATCACCGAGACGACGACCCGCCAGGTCGAGGCGAGGGTGTGCTGCAGGAAGTCGGGGGTGAAGAAGAGGTCGAGCAGCCGCCGCGCGACCGACAGCGGGTTGGGCAGGATGAATTCCGGCAGCCGTCTCGCCATCAGCCACCAGCCCACCAGGGCCAGCACCACCAGCCCTTCGCCGATCAGGCGGTGCGGCAGCGGAACAACGGCGCGGGTAGCGTCAGGTTGCATAGTGGCGCGACAGGATGTTCTGCAGCGGAGCGAAGACCAGCCGGTCCACGCCGTGCACGAAGGCGATGATGATGACGATAGCGGCCATGATGGTGGCGGTGTCGAATTCCTGGCGGGCGAGGTTGATCAGGTAGCCGAGCCCGCTGCTGCCGCCGAAGAGCTCGGCGGTCAGCGTCACCTTCCAGGCGACGCCGAACATGATGCGCAGGGTGGCGAAGATGAAGGGGTAGAGCGAGGGCACGACGATGCGCAGGAAGACGGGCAGGCGCCGGCGGGTGAAGCTGCGCGCCATCTCCAGCGTCTCGCGGTCGAGATTGGCCAGCCCCGCCGCCATGTTGACCAGGGCGAACGGGATGAGCACGGCGCTGATGGCGAAGATCACCGTGCCGGGGCCGATGCCGAACCACATGACGGAGAGCAGGGTCCAGCCGACGCCGGAGAAGGCGTTGAGGAAGGGACCGAGCCGGCGCTCGATGGCGAAGCGGAACTCGGGCCGGTAGTAAGGGATCAACGCCAGCAGCGAGCCGATGACGAAAGACACGGCAATCGCGATGCCGACATGACGCAGCGAGGCGAGGACATGGCCGAGATCGCGAGCGCTGGTGGCGAAACCCCAGAGACGCGCCGCCACCTCGACCGGGCCCGGCAGCAGATAAGATGGCGCGACAAGCGATGCGGCAGCCCAGGCGGCGAGGAACAGGAGAGTGAAGAGGTGCGCCGCCGCCCGGCGCGGCAGGGTGCCGCGCCAGGCGCTGTCGACTGCCGAGGCGCTAGCGCTGCTCACGAGCGCAGCGCGTGCTCCCAGACCAGGGTGCGGATGTCTGGGAAGCTCTGGATCATGCCCATATCCTTCGACAGCTCGTAGAGCTTCATGACCGCCTGGGCATGACTCTCGTCAAAGATCGCCGGCACATCGGAGCTCCTGCCGAACCACCACTCGAAGAATTCACTATCGAGGTTGCTCTGCCGGCCGACGGCGCCGAAGACCTCGGCCTGGTTGGCCAAGACGTAGCGCGCGGATTCGCGGAACAGGCGGTTGAACTCGCGGTAGGCCTCCGGCTTCTGCGCCAGCCGCTCGGGATAGGCGACGTTGACGGCGCTGACGAAGCGCATCTTGTAGGTGTCGATGTTGTCGCGACCGGTCTCCACGATGTTGCGGAACTCACCGGACTTCTTGGCGCGATAGGCCTGGCTGTGGATCAGGGTGGCGGCGTCAATCTGGCCGGCGGCCAGGGCGCCGGGCAGGTTGGGCGCCTGGATCTCGATCTGCTTGACGTCGCCGCCCTCGAGCGCGGCGTTGAGCCCGTGCTTATACTGGAGGGCGAAACGCACCTGGGTGTAGCCGGTCGAGCGTAGGCCGTAGGAGCCGAGCGTCTTGCCCTTGAGGTCTTTCGCCTCTTTGAGCGGGCTGTCGGCCTTGACCCAGATGCCGCCACCTTCGCCGGCCGGCGATTGCTGCAGGGCGGCACTCATCACCCGCAGGTCGAGGCCGCGCCCGATCGCCGGTGGGATGGCGATCACCGCCGTCATGATGACGTCGTACTGCTTGGCCGAGGTCGCCTGGATGAGCTGCGGGATGGCGAGGCCGCGCGCCTCGACGGTTATTTTGTCCGACGTCACCTTGCCGTTCGTCATCGCCCAGGTGACTGCGTCATAGGCCGGGTCGAGCAGATAGGCGTAGGTGATCTTCTCCTTGGCCTGGGCAAAGCCCGGGCGGGTCAGGGTCAGCAGGGCCGGGGCGGCCAGCAGCTTGAGGGCTGTGCGTCGCTTCATGATGCTCCTCCTGTTTCGGTAGTTGTTTCGCTGGCACCCAGCATCGCCATCAGGCGGCTTCGCTCCTGCACCAGATCGGCGTGGGCGAGCGAGCGCGGGCGCGGCAGCTTGAGGGAAATCACATCGACCACGCGGGTCGGCTTGTTGGACAGAACGACGATGCGGTCGGCGAGCTGCAACGCCTCCTCGACGTCGTGGGTAACGAAGACCACGGTCTTGCCGGTGGTCTGCCAGATGCGCTCCATCTCGGCGCGCAGGCGGCGGCGGGTGTTGGGATCGAGGGCGGAGAAGGGCTCGTCCATCAGCACGATCTGTGGATCGACGGCCAGCGCCCGGGCGATGGCCACGCGCTGGCGTTCGCCGCCCGAAAGCATCGAGGGATATTTGTGCGTGTCATTGGCCAGGCCGACCAGGGTCAGCAGCTCTTTGGCGCGCGTCTCGCGGCCATCGCGCGCACCGCCGAAACGCAGATCGGTGCCGAGCAGCACGTTGCCCAGCGCCGTGCGCCAGGGGACCAGCCGCGGCGACTGGAAGACGAAGGCGATGTCCGGCCAGGATTGCTGCGGCGGGCGGCCGTTGATCGTCACCTCGCCGCCGGCGATTTCCAGTAGCCCGCCGATGACCCTGAGCGAGGTCGACTTGCCGCAGCCCGAGGGGCCGAGGATGCAGACGAACTCGCCCGGATGGACCTCGAGGTTGAGCCGCTCGTAGATACGGTCGCTCCCTAAGGCGACCTCCACGTCGCGAAAGGCGATGATCGGCGCGCCTGCCTGCGGCTGTAGGCTCAACTCTCTCTCCCCTGTCAAAATTACTTTAGGCTTGAAGCAATTAGCGCGGCAAGGGCAGTCGACCGACAGATACCGCTACGGCTGGCGGGGGCGAATAACGGGCCTGCTTTGACCGTTTATGATACGGCTAGCGCGCGCATTGGCGCCGGATTGCCGATAATATCGGTTGAGGTTAGCCTAGGTTACGTGGATA
>VGEI01000263.1 GCA_016869415.1 Alphaproteobacteria bacterium | reverse complement strand
ACATTCCATCTGGACCACTCGATGGGGGCCGATCAAAGCGTTGCAAGGAGAGAGTCGGATCGGATTGCGCCCTCTATGCCGTCGATGACGATGTCGTGCTCAAGCCATAGTTGGCCTGCTCCGGGAGACGGACGCGCTGTCAGATTGACCTGACCGGGCTTTCCTTAACCAGGCTGATTGTGAACTGCAGCCTGGGATGGAAGCGGTGGGAGCAGGCCCGTAGCCGATCGACGACAACGACCAAGAGGAGCCGTTTTCTCACGGACGGCTGCAAGCCCGGCGCTGCATTTGCCCAGGATGAAGTCCTTCGGCTTCGCTCAGGCAGGAGCCGGCTCTTGGGCGCCATCAGTTTCGCGGCGGCGGCGCTTCCGGCTCGTCCATCGCCGGGTCCTCTCGCGTGCCGTAATCGATGGTCGGCACGTTGAGATCGACCGAGGCCGGGTCGACGCCGGTACCCTTGTCCAGCCAGTAGGTCACCGAGCCGGGCCAGAAGATGACGATGACGACGAGGACGATCTGCAGGAAGACCCAGGGAATAGCGCCCCAGTAGATCTCCGAGCTCTTGATGCTCGACGGTGCGATGCCGCGCAGATAGAAGAGCGCGAAGCCGAAGGGCGGGTGCATGAACGAGGTCTGCATGTTCACGCAGAGCAGCACGCCGAACCAGATGAGGTCGATGCCCATCTTGTCGGCGACGGGTGCGAGCAGCGGGACGATGATGAAGGCGATCTCGAAGAAGTCGAGGAAGAAAGCCAGGAAGAAGACGAAGATGTTGACGAAGATCAGGAAGCCAGTCGTGCCGCCCGGCAGTTTCGCCAGCAGATGCTCGATCCATAGCGGACCGTCGACGCCCTGGAAGACCAGGCTGAACACGGTCGAGCCGATGAGGATGTAGATCACCATCGAGGTGATGCGCATGGTCGTGCCCATGCCCTGGCGAACCAGAGGCCAGGTCAGCCGGCGATGGGCGGCGGCAAGGATGATGGCGCCCACGGCCCCCATGGCGCCGGCTTCGGTCGGTGTGGCGAGCCCCATGAAAATGGTGCCGAGCACGAGAAAGATGAGCACGACCGACGGCACCATGCCCCACAAGACGCGGGACCACAGGGCCCGGCCGTGCAGCGTGCGGGCTTCGGCCGGCAGAGGCGGCATCATCGACGGCTTCCAGATCGATAGCGCCAGGATGTAAAGCGCGAAGATCGCCGTCTGCAGGATCGAGGGGCCGATGGCGCCCTTGTACATATCGCCGACCGAGCGGCCGAGCTGATCGGCGAGTACGACGAGCACCAGGGACGGCGGGATGAGCTGGGTGATCGTGCCGGAAGCGGCGATCACGCCCGTGGCCAGCTTCTTGTCGTAGCCGTAGCGGATCATGATCGGCAGCGAGATCATGCCCATGGCGATGACCGAGGCGGCGACCGTTCCGGTGATGGCGCCGAGAATGGCGCCGACCACGATCACGGCATAGGCGAGGCCGCCCGGCACCGAGCCGAAGAGCTGACCGGTGCCCTCAAGAAGATCTTCGGCAAGGCCGCAGCGCTCGAGGATCGCCCCCATGAATGTGAAGAACGGGATGGCCAGCAGCAGATCGTTCGACATGATGCCGAAGATGCGCAGCGGCAGGTTCTGCAGATAGATCGCCCCGAAGAACCCGGCATCGATGCTGATCAGGCCAAAGAACAGACCGACTGCGGCGAGGGAGAAGGCGACCGGGAAGCCGATCAGCATGAAGATGATGAGGCCGCCGAACATCAGCGGCGCCATCATTTCGAACGTCAGAAGCATTGCTTAGGCTTCCCCTGATGTGCCGGATGCATCACTGCTGCGGCTTCTCGTACTTGGTCTCGAGCGTGATCCGCCCCTGCAGCGCCGCGAAACGCTTGATCAGCTCGGAAATGCCCTGGAGCGTGATCAGGGCGAAACCGATCGGCATCAGGATCTTCACCGGCCAGCGGATCAGCCCGCCGGCATTGGCGGAGGTCTCGTTGCGGAACCAGGCGTCGAGGAAGAACGGCCAGGTCATCAGTACGAGCATCGTCATGGCGGGGAGCAGGAAGAGGATCAGCCCGCCGATGTCGATATAGAGGCGCCCGCGGTCCGTGACGTTGGCGTAGATCAGGTCGACGCGGACATGCTCGTTCATCTTGAGCGTGTACGAGGCGCCCAGGAGGAACATGCCGGAGAACATGTACCACTGGATTTCCAGCCAGGCGTTCGAGCTGAGGTTGACCAGGTAACGGCTGGTGGCATTGCCCGCGCTGGTGAAACAGGCGATGAGGACCAAGTAGTCGGCGACGATGCCGAACTTCTCATTCAGCCAGTCGATCATGCGGCTGAACGACAGCAACGCGTCCATGATGTATTCGTCTCCAAGCCGTCGGTTTAGGGGCTTAATCTGTTTGTTGGCGCCCCCGCCGTCCGACCGAATTCACTGCTACCGGAGCCCGTCTGAGGTGACTCCGAACCCTGTCTGTTGGCTGGGTTGTAGCGGGGAACGGGGCGGCTGTGAAGTCTGCTTTGTGCGCTGCGGCAGAATGCCGGACTGGCGGAGTGGGGTCCGGAACTAGGACTCCGGCCCGTCCTCGATCGGGCGCCAACCCTCGCGTGTCAGGGCCTCGATGGGCCGGAAACGGGTCTTGTAGGCCATCTTCCGGCATTCCTCGATCCAGTAGCCGAGATAGACATGCGGCAGGCCACGCGCGCGGCACTCGTCGACCAGCGAGAGGATCATGTGCGTGCCGAGGCTGCGGCGGGCCTCCTCCGGCTCGAAGAAACTGTAGACTGCGGACATGCCGATGCCGAGACGGTCGGCGAGGCAGGCACCGATCAGCACACCGTCGGCGCGGCGGAACTCTAGGATCGCGCTGTCCATGACGCCCACTTCGACCATGGTGCGATAGTCGGCGAAATCCATGCGCGCCATCTCACCGTCGCCGTGGCGGTCCTGCTGGTAGCGGCAGAAGAGTTCGTACTGCTCCGCGGTGGCGAGCGGCGGCCGTTCGGTCACGGTGAGATCACCGTTGTGGCGCTGGATGCGCCGCCACTTGTTGGCCAGCACGAAGCCGGCGACCGGGATGCGGACGGCGATACAGGCGTTGCAACCCGGACAGGCCGGGCGGTAGGCGAAGCCCAGACTGCGGCGGAATCCAGCCTCCGATAGCAGGTCGTAGCCGTGGGCGGCCTTGGGCCCGCTGAGGTCGGCGAAGATGCGCCGCTCGATACGTCCCGGCAGGTAAGGGCAGGGGGCGGGTGCCGAATAGAAAAAGCGGGCAGCGGAGGGGGCGACGGTCATCGGTCGTCGCTTTCAGGCAGCAACACCGTGACACCGCAAACTCGGCGCAGGACAACGGTGTTGGCGATCAGGTCGGGCACGCTCTGACGGTAGCGCGTGAAGGGGATGGCCGCCAAGGCCGGTCTCCCGTCAACCCGATAGCGACATAGGACGGAGCTAGCGCTGGGCTGCGCGACGCTGCTGCGAGGGCGAGGGGATGGCCGGGCCACCCTGACCCGCCGGTGCGGCGGGAGCGCTGGCCGGCCGCGGTGTTCCGGCAGGTACCGGGGCGGCAGCACCGCCGCCGGCCGGGGCCGGCGCCATAGCCACCGCGGGCTGGTCGCGCAGCAAGACGACGCTGATGCGCCGGTTGCGCGGGTCGGCCGGGTTCTCCTTGAGCAGCGGATCGGTCTCCGCTTTGCCGGTGACGTACTTGATGCGGTTGGCGGGTAGGCCCCCGTCGATCAGCGCGCGGCGGCTGGCGTTGGCGCGGTCGGCGGAGAGCTCCCAGTTGGTGTACTGGGCGCCCGGTGGGTAGGGCAGCGAGTCGGTGTGGCCGGAGACCGAGATCGGGTTGGGCAGCTGGCGGACCACCCGGGCGACCAGCGCCATGAGCTGGCGCATGTGCTCCTGCGGCGCCGTCGAGCCGACGGGGAACATCGAGTATTTATGCTGGTCGACGATCTGGATGCGCAACCCCTCGGGCGTGCGGTCGATGATCAGGTTCTCCTGCAGCGGCTTGAGCTCGGGAATGTCCTGAATCGCCTGCTTGAGGTCGAACTCCGCCTTGGCGAAATCCTTTTCCTCCTTCTCGGCGAGGGCCTTCTGCAGCTCCTCCTTGGAGAGATTCTTGGTGTCCTTGGCCTCTTGCGCGGCTTCCTGTATCGCCAGCGCCAGCTCGTCGGCGTTGGGATCGGGATTCTTGGCGTTCTCGGGGGGCGGTGTCTTGTCCTCGGCCTCGGAATCGGACTGCTCGCCGGTGGGTGCCAGCGGGATGCCCATGACCAGGCCGGCCGCGTCACGCGGCATCGAGCCCGGGGCCATCGAGGAGCCGCCGAGGATGCCGCCCGAACCCGAGGTCGAACGCGACACGCTTTCCGGCGTGAAATACTGGGCGATGCCCTTCTTCTGGTCGTCGGTGGTGACGTTGAGCAGCCACAACAGCAGGAAGAAGGCCATCATCGCCGTCACGAAGTCGGCATAGGCGACCTTCCACGCGCCGCCATGCCCCGCGCCGTGACCGCCGACCACCTTCTTGACGATGATGACGGGTTGGTTGGTTTCTTCCGCCATTGGCGGCTCCTACCTTTACGCTCTACCCGGTGCCTAGACCGGCGGCAACGCCGCGACCGCTTCTTCCACTTCGTAGAAGCTCGGCCGGACCGTCGACAGCAACGCCTTGCGCGCGAACTCCGTGGCTACCGCGGGCGCGTAGCCCTGCATGTAGGCCAGCAGGCCTGCCTTGATGCACTGATAATACTTGGCTTCGGCCTCGTAGCGGTTCTTGAGCGAGCTCGCCATGGGCGCGATGAAACCATAGGACAGAAGCACGCCCAGGAAGGTGCCGACGAGCGCGCCGCCGATCAGGCGGCCCAGCACTTCCGGCGGCTCGGAAATCGAGGCCATGGTCTTGATGACGCCCAGCACGGCGGCGACGATGCCGAGAGCGGGCATGCCGTCGGCCATGGCATTGATGGCGCCGGCAACCTGGTTGCGCTCTTCGTGGTGGGTTTTGATTTCCTAGTCGATCAGCGCTTCCATCTCGTGCGGGTTGTCGCTGCCGAGGGTCAGGAGGCGCAGGTAATCGCAGAGGAAGGTCAGGACATGGTGGTCGCCCGCGAAATGCGGGAATTTTTGCCACAAGGTGCTTTCGTCCGGTTTCTCGACGTGCTGTTCGAGGGCGAGCATGCCCTTCGACTTGGCCATCTTGAACACGGTGTAGAGCAGCGACAGAAGCTCGAGGAAATGCGCCTTGGTGTAGGGCTCGCCGCCCTTCATCAGGTCGCCCATCGCCGCAGCAGACTTCTTGATCACGTTCATCGGGTTAGCGATGATGAAGGCGACGAGCGCGGCGCCGCCGAT
>VGEI01000262.1 GCA_016869415.1 Alphaproteobacteria bacterium | reverse complement strand
CGTCTTAAACGTGAAAAGCGGTTCATCTTTTTTCAGAGCCTTATCGACCGTAATTCTCTTACTCGTGCCCTCCTTTGTATCCTTGCAGAAATGAACCACATAGGGCGAATAGTCCGCGGACTTACGGATCGAATACCCCCAGCTCACCATCTCATCCCCCCTTTTCTACCAACCTCCCGTCGCCAACCAGCCGTCGACCTGGTCGAGCCGGTCGGCGCCCCAGAACGGCTCGCCGTCGACAATGACGAAGGGCGAGCCGAAGACGCCGCGCTCGATGCCGGCGTCGACTTCCTTGCGCAGCCGCTCCTTGACCGCCGGGTCGTTCAGCGCGGCCAGGGTGTCGCCCTGCGGAATGCCCAGGCCCTCGGCGATGGTGGCGATGGCGTTGACCGAGACGATGTCACGGCCCTCGCCATAGGCCTGGTGATAGGCGGCCTTGGCAAAACGCTGGGCCAGCGCCGCGTCCTTGTCATTGAGCCAGTAAACCACGCGGCTGGCGTTGATCGCGGCGAAGGGAAAGACCTCCGGCAATTTCCACTTGGCGTTCTGCAGCCGAGCTGTGCGCTGCCAGTCGCGCTTCATGTAGTCGCCCTTGATCGGGTAGTCGAGCAGCGGCTGCATCTTGGTGATCTTGAATACCGCACCCAAGAGGTAAGGCCGCCAGTTGACCGAGCGCCCGTGCCGCTTGGCGATCTCGTCGATCTTCAACGAGGCGAAATAGCCGTAGGGGCTGGAGAAGTCGAAATAGAAGTCGACAGGCGCAGGCACGTCAGCCTCCGGCGATGGCGCGGCTGATCACCAGCCGCTGGATGTCGGACGTGCCCTCGTAGATCTGGGTGATGCGCGCGTCGCGGTAGATACGCTCGACCGGAAAATCGTTGAGATAGCCGTAGCCGCCGTGGACCTGGATGGCGTCGGAGCAGACTTTCTCCGCCATCTCCGAGGCGAAGAGCTTGGCCATCGCCGCCTCGGTCAGGCAGGGCTCGCCGGCGTCACGCTTGACGGCGGCGTTGAGCACCAGCAGCCGGGCCGCCTCGATCTGGGTCGCCATGTCGGCCAGCTTGAAGGCCACCGCCTGGTGCTCGATGATCTTCTTGCCGAAGCTCTCGCGGTCCTTGGCGTAGGCGACCGCCGCCTCGTAGGCGGCGCGCGCCATGCCCACCGCCTGGGCGGCGATGCCGATGCGCCCGCCTTCGAGATTGCCCAGTGCTATGCGGTAGCCCTCGCCTTCCTGGCCGAGCATCAGGTCGGGGGTCAGGCGCATCTCGTCCATGACGATCTGGCAGGTGTCGGAGGCGTGCAGGCCAAGCTTCTCCTCGACCCGCGCCACTTTCCAGCCTTCGACCTGTTTGGTCGGCACGAGGAAGGCCGAGATGCCCCTCTTGCCTTTGGCCGGGTCGGTGACGGCGAAGACAATGGCGAGGTGGGCATTGCTGCCCGAGGTGATGAACTGCTTGGTGCCGTTGAGCACCCAGTGATTGCCGTCGCGCCGCGCCCTGGTCTTGAGCGACGAGGCGTCGGAGCCGGCCTGCGGCTCGGTGAGGCAGAAGCAGCCAAGCATCTCGCCTTTGGCCAGCTTGCGCAGGAACTTTTCCTTCTGCTCGGTCGTACCGTATTTCAGCACCGGCATGCAGACGACCGAGTTGTGCACACTCATGATGGTCGAGGTCGAGGCATCGCCGGCGGCAATCTCCTCGACGGCCAGGGCATAGGCGACGTGATCGACGCCCGAACCGCCCCACTCCTCGGGCACCTGCATGCCCATGAAGCCGAGCCTGCCCATCTCGGCCAACGCCTCCTTCGGGAAAGTGGCGTTGCGGTCCCACTCGGCGGCGTGGGGTGCAAGGCTGCCTTGCGCGAACTCCCGCGCGGCATCGCGGATCATGGTCTGGGTTTCGTTGAACCGCATGGGATTATGACCAGCTGCCGATAATGGCGGCCATCAGGGTGATGCTCACCAGCTGGTAGCCGGATTCGATGACGAACACCTTGAACGGCTTGTCGGAGAAGGTATTGGCGATCAGCGCCACCGTCGCCGCGAAGCCGGCCCAGACCAGCAGCCCGAAGAGGATTCCGGACTTGAGCCCGGCGATGCCAACCCAGTGCATCAGGTAGGCCAGGACCACCGCCTGCAGCAGCTGGGTGGCGGAAGTGACGATCATGCTGCGCGCTTGCGGCTTGGCGAGGCGCATCTCCACCATTTTCTCGGGGGTGTAGTCATGGGCACTCATCCAGGCCGGACCGAAGGCCATCGGCGAGTACCAGATGCCGCCGAGCGCGAAGGCGAGGACCGCCGCCAGCAGGACTATCAGATCGTTCACATGGGGCAGCATTGCACCCTCTCAGGCCGTCTCAGCGAAAAGCTCGCGGCCGATCAGCCAGCGGCGGATCTCGGAGGTGCCGGCGCCGATCTCGTAGAGCTTGGCGTCGCGCAGCAGCCGGCCGGTCGGGTAGTCGTTGATGTAGCCGTTGCCGCCGAGGAGCTGGATGGCGTCGAGCGCCACCTGCGTCGCCTTCTCGGCAGCGTAGAGGATGGCGCCGGCGGCGTCCTTGCGGCTGGTCTTGCCGGCGTCGCAGGCGCGCGCCACGGCGTACACATACGACTTGGACGCATTCATCGTCGTGTACATGTCAGCGAGCTTGCCCTGGACGAGCTGAAACTCGCCGATCGCCTGGCCGAACTGCTTGCGCTCGTGGACATAGGGCACGACCACGTCCATGCAGGCCTGCATGATGCCGCAGGGACCTGCGGCCAGCACCGCACGTTCGTAATCAAGGCCGCTCATCAGCACGTTGACGCCCTTGCCGACGGCGCCGAGCACGTTCTCCGCTGGCACCTCGCAATCCTGGAAGACCAGCTCGCAGGTGTTCGAGCCGCGCATGCCAAGCTTGTCGAGCTTCTGCGCCGTCGAGAATCCCTTGAAGGCCTTTTCGACCAGGAAGGCGGTGATGCCGCGCGGGCCCGCCTCGGGATCGGTCTTGGCGTAGATCACCAGCGTGTCGGCGTCCGGCCCGTTGGTGATCCACATCTTGCCGCCGTTGAGGATGTAACGGTCTCCCTTCTTTTCGGCCTTGGTGCGCATGCCGACGACGTCGGAGCCGGCACCCGGCTCCGACATGGCGAGCGCCCCGACATGCTCGCCGGAGATCAGCTTGGGCAGATATTTCTTCTTCTGCGCGGCGTTGCCGTTGCGGCGGATCTGATTGACGCAGAGGTTGGAGTGCGCGCCGTAGGACAGGCCGACCGAGGCCGAGGCCCGGCTCACCTCCTCCATCGCCACGCAATGCTCGAGATAGCCGAGTCCCGCGCCGCCGTATTCCTCTTCCACCGTGACGCCGAGGATGCCGAGCGAGCCCATCTTGCGCCAGAGGTCGTTGGGAAACTCGTTCTGCCGGTCGATCTCGGCGGCGCGCGGCGCGATCTCGTCGGCGGCGAAGCTGCGCACGCTGTCGCGCATCAGGTCGGCGTTTTCGCCGAGGCCGAAATCGAAATCCGGCAGCCGGTTGGGGATCACGCGCGGGTCTCCTTCGCTTCTCGCTCGCGGCGGTGAAACTCTAACCCTGGGCTGGGCGAGGCGCCACCGTCGCCAGGGCGACGCCCCCGAGGATCAGCGCCGTGCCCACGAAATGATAGGCCTCGATGCTCTCGCCAAGCAGCAGCCAGGCCAGCACGGCGTTGGAGATCGGACCGAGATACATCAAGAGGCCGGTGCGCTGCGGTCCCAGCACAGCAACCAGCTTGCTGTAGGCCAGGTAGGCACCGATTCCGGGAATCAGAGCCAGTACAAGAAGCACGCCAATAGTACGTGGCTCGAGAGTCATCCGTTCGCCCAGTGCGATCTCGATGCCGTAGAAGGGCAGCATGACGATCACACCGGCAGCCACGATGCCGATGAAACGGGCGGCAATCGGCCGCGGGCTCGGTCGGTGCCTGAGGACGACCGAATAGACCGCCCAGGAGATCATCGCGCCCAGAATCCAGAGGTCGCCCGGCACGAAATCGAGATCCAGCAGTAGGGCCGGGTTGCCGCGCGCAATGATCGCCAGAACCCCCAGCAGTGCCGCGGCGATGCCGGCGATCTGGCGCCTTGTCACCGTTTCTCGCCAGCCCAGCCATGAGATGACCACGATGAGGATCGGCGTCATGGCATAGATCAGGCCGATGTTCGTGGCGGTGGTGGTGTGCGCCCCCATGTAGACCGGCGCGCCGCACAGCCCCATGCCGAGAAAGCCGAGCAGCGCCAGCGTGCGCCACTCGCGCCGGAAATCCGGCCATCCGGCAAGAAACTGCCGCCCGGCGTAGAGCCAGAGAAACATCAAGGTCAGCGTCCAGCGCCAGAAGGCCAAAGCCATCGGCGGCATCGAATCCCCGACCCAACGCGCGGTCAGCGCGTTGGCGGAAAAGAGCAAGGGGGTAAGGAACAGCAGGCCGTAGGCCAGCCGCATGTCCTGGGGCGACAGACTCACGATGCCTTTTTATCAGAAGCGAGGCCATCGGACTTACCCGTCATGGTCATCAGGGTCTGCAGCAAGGTCGCGCAGAGATGCTCCCGACCGTCGCGCTCGACGAACACATCGACGTGGCACACCGACAGCGTGCGCCCGGGCTTCGTAACCCGGCCCCTTGCCACAAGACGGTTGCCGTCGGACGGCGCCAGAAGATTGATCTTGTACTCGACGGTCAGCACCGAGGCATCTGCCGGCATCAGGCTGAACGCCGCGTAGCCGCCCGCAGAGTCGGCGATCATGCCGACGATGCCGCCATGGAAATAGCCGTGCTGCTGGCTGAGCTCCGGCCGGTAATCGACGGTGATATCGACGAAACCCGGCTCGATCCGGGTCATCCGCGCGCCGATATGCACCATCGCCCCTTGGCGATTGAAGCTGTCGCGCACGCGCGCCGCGAAATCCGGGTTCTTGGGAATGAACGGCGCCATGGGAGCTAGCCTGCCAGCCAGGCGCGGGCGCGCTCCGCCACGGCGGGCGGCAGCGGCGAGGATTTGTGCGCGGCGCGGTCCATGTGAACGACCGTGAGCTCGCACAGGGCCACGGGCTCGCCGCCCTCGGCCTGGCTCATCTCATGGACGTAGCGCAGAACCTTCTCCCGCACCTCGAGCAGCCGGGTGCGCACGACGACCGTGTCGCCGGGCATCAGCTCGCGCTTGTAGGTGATGTTCTGCTGGACGGCTGCCATGCCGCCGCGCCCCTCGCGCAGATACGCCGGCGTCAGCCCCAGCTCGGAGAACAGGTTCCAGGTGGCCTCGTCGAACTTGCCGACGTACCACATGACGTTCATGTGCCCGATATGGTCGCACTGCCACGGATACACCGCGCCGCGGTACGTCACCGGCGTCTCGGCCATCGGCATTCAACTCCCCAGAATAGC
>VGEI01000261.1 GCA_016869415.1 Alphaproteobacteria bacterium | reverse complement strand
CGGTTTTTTGCCCGTCGTGGTAACGCTTGAGGAGGCCATGCCGTCCACTGGTGAGCTGAGCGCCGCTCTCGATCACAAACCCCGGCTGCGCCTCGGCGCTGCCTGGGCAGTGCATGTCTTCACAGCCAGTGGCGTGGTCATCGGCCTGCTCGCCCTGCTGGCGGTGGTCGCCGGCGACGCGCGGGCCGCCCTGCTCTGGCTCGGCCTGGCCATGTTCATTGACGGGCTGGACGGTCCGGCGGCCCGCAAATTCGGCGTCCGCGAGGTCATCCCGCGCTTCGATGGCGCCACTCTGGACAACGTGGTCGACTACTTCACCTACGTGGTCGTGCCGGCGGTTTTCATGTGGCAGTTCGAGCTGCTGCCCGGCCCGCTCGCCGTGCTCGGCGCCGCCTACATCCTGGCGACCTCGCTCTATACTTTCGCCAATCTCGACCTGAAGACCAAGGACAACTACTTCGTCGGTTTCCCGGCCGTGTGGAACATCGTTGCCTTCTACATGTTCGTGCTCGAGACGCCGCCGGTGGCTAACCTGGTCGCCACGGTCGTGCTCGGCATCCTGACTTTTACGCCGCTCAAGTTCGTGCACCCGCTGCGCGTACGCGAACTGCGCATTCCGACGCTCATCGCCACGGCCGCCTGGGCACTCAGCAGCCTGTGGCTGGTCGTGCAGATGCCGGCGGTGGCGCACTGGGCGCTTGCCGTGTGGATTGGCTCGTCGGTTTATCTTGGGTTGATCAGTCTGCGCCGCACCCTACGCGGTACGCCAGCGTAAGCGGCCCTAGACGGTTCTAGCGGGGGCGCGGCCCTGCGGCGCAGAGGATGCTACCACTCAGGCGGCGGCCAGCAGATCCTTCACCTGGCTCACCAGGTCGCGCAGGTGGAACGGCTTGGACAGCACTGTCGAGCCCGGTACCACCGGCTTGCCATCCTCGAGGGCTACGGCAGCAAACCCGGTGATGAACATTACCCGCAGATCCGGCTGGCTCGCCCGTGCGCGCCGCGCCAGCTCGATCCCGTCCACGCCCGGCATGACGATATCGGCGATCAGCAGGTCGTAGCGCTTGCCGAGAGCGTCGAGAGCCTGGCGCCCGTCGCGATGGGTAGAGACCCGGTGCCCGGCCCGGGTCAACGCGGTCGCCAGAAACTGGCGCATCGCGTCATCGTCCTCAGCCAGAAGTATGTCCGCCATGTTAACCGTATCTGTACTGGAGGCCTTCCGGGGCGGCCGCCGAAGCTCATCTAGTGCGGCCATCAGAATAAAACGTGCGTCCGTCATCTTTAAACCAACCGTCAGACCGGGTCGAATCTTAAGGGGAATGTCCTTGTGAAACCGTTAACCCCTAGAACGGTCTTGCGGCTCCGCCGCGCGCCTCGCGCCGGCCTGCGCCGCATCCGGTGCAGGCCTGTGGATAGTGCCGCCGCAGGTGACAAAATCAACGCTTTGCTCTAAACGGCTGGCCAGAAACCCACCATGCCGCACGATTTGTCCGCCTTCGCCGTCGACCCGCCCGTCGAGATCGACCATCCGGCGCAGCCTGCGGCTCCCTTGGTCTTTTCCTCGCCGCACAGCGGCAGCGTCTACCCGTCCGGATTCGTGGCCGCCTCGCGACTCGACCCGCTCATGCTGCGGCGCTCCGAGGACGCCTTCGTCGACGAACTCTACGCCGAGGCCGCCCCGGCCGGCGTGCCGCTGCTCAAGGCGCGCTTTCCGCGCGCGTTCGTCGACCCCAATCGCGAGCCCTACGAACTCGATCCGGGTATGTTCAGCGACGCGCTGCCGGCCTGGGTAAACCGGTCGTCGCCACGCGTCGGCGCCGGTCTCGGCACCATCGCCCGCGTGGTGGCCAACGGCGCCGAGATCTACCGCGGCAAGCTGGATTTTGCCGCCGCCGAATCCTGGATCGAGACCCTCTACCGGCCTTACCACAACGCCCTCACGGCACTCGTCGACGATACGGCCGCGCGCTTCGGGCGGGTCCTGCTGATCGACTGTCACTCGATGCCGGCGGTCGGTGGGCCGCTGGACCGCGATCCGGGTAAGCGCCGCGTCGACTTTGTGCTCGGCGACGCGCACGAGGTGAGTTGCGCACCAGCAGTCACCGATTGGGCGGATTCTTATCTAAGGAGTCTCGGCTATTCGGTGGCGCGCAACGATCCCTTCGCGGGCGGCTTCATCACGCGCCACTACGGCCAGCCGGCCAGCGGGCGCCACGCGCTGCAGATCGAGGTCAACCGCCGCCTGTACATGGACGAAGAGCGGATCGTGCGTAGCGCCAACTTCCCTCGCCTCGCGGCCGATCTCGCACGTTTCGTGCGCCAGGCCGCTGCTACGGCCCCGACTCTCTTGCAATGACTGGATCAGGGCCTGCAATGACCCAACCGCTGAAGGGTGAGGCGCCGATCGTCGTGCGCGATTCGCGGGACGGCGATCTCGAAGTCATCCATGCGATCTACGTGCATCACGTGCGCACCGGCCTGGGCTCGTTCGAGGAAGTGCCGCCCGACATGGAGGAGATGCGCCGTCGGCGCGCCGCCATCCTGGCCGACCGACTACCCTACCTCGTGGCCGAGGCCGACAGCCGCATCGCCGGCTACGCCTATGCCGGGCGCTACCGCCCGCGCTCCGCCTACCGGTTTTCGGTCGAGGATTCGATCTATGTCGCACCGGAGGCCCAGCGCCGCGGCGTCGGGCATCTTCTGCTGCAGGAACTGATCGATCGCTGCACCCGCGCCGGGTACCGCCAGATGGTGGCGGTGATCGGCGACAGCGCAAATCACGGCTCGATCGGCGTCCACGCCGCCGCCGGATTCGCCCAGGTTGCGCTGCTGCCGGCGATCGGTTTCAAGTTCGGCCGCTGGGTGGACAGCGTGATGATGCAACGGCCGCTGGGACCCGGCCAAACCACCCTGCCGACGCGCTAACCATCCAGCCCCAGGCGGATCCAGGGACCCGGCCTCAGTCGATCACCTCGTCAGCGCGCGTCAGAATGGCGGCCGACAACTCCAGGCCGATCGCGCGCGCCGCCCGCAGGCTCACCACGAAGCGCAGCATTGCCGGCTGCTCGAATGGTAGATCGGCCGGTTTGCTGCCCCTGAGGATAAGGTCGAGGTGCTGGGCAAGGCGCCGATAGCGTTCGGTTAGGCTCGCGCCAAAGGGCATGAGGCCACCATCCTCAACCTGCTGCTGCCATTCATAGATGGCAGGAAGCCGGTGCCGTTCGGCCAACGCGATAATCGTCAATCGATCTCGGACATAGAACTGATGGGCGCCGACGACGAGGGCGCCAGCACCGGCAGCCACCATGCGCGCGAAAGCGGCCGTGTAGTCTCCGCCGCCATCGTCAACAACGACAAGCTCGACACCGGCCGCATCCGCGGCGGTCCGGGTTTCCCGGACCTGCAGCAGGAACGCCGGATCCGCCGGTGCCAAGAGCGCAAAGCGACGGGCGTGTGGCACCGCCTCGTGCAGAAGCGAAAGCCGCTTAGCTGCAAGACTGCCCTCCGGCGCGACAAGCACGCCGGTCACGTTGCCTGTCGGCCGTCCTAGCTGGGTGACCAGCCCGGCTGCAACAGGATCAACGTTGGCGAGGGCAACGATCGGCGTGGCTTGCGTCGCCTCACGCGCCGCCAGGGTAGCCGTCAACCCCACCGTCACGAGAATGTCGACCCCTTCCTTTATCAGCTCGGCGATGACCCTGCGGAGCTCCTGGGCACCGTCGTCGGCAAATCTGTTGACGACCGTAACATCGGTCCCGTCGACATGGCCGAATTCGCGCAGAGCGTGGGCGATGCCGGCGACCTGGATGTCACCGTCGGGCGGTCGCCGGCCGGGCCGCACAACCCCGATCCGCTTCCGGGTGCTGTCCTGTCCGGCTGAGGGCGAGGCCACCAGGAGACCAAAACCGGCGATGAACTCCCTGCGCTTCACTGCTTACCTTGCCGGCATCCGCAGGACTTGATCTCGGATAGTACAGCCGGGTGTGCACAGAGCGACGCCCGGCAGGGTGAGGGTAGAAATCGAGCGGGTCCCATCTGAAGGTCGAAAGCCTCATCGGGCACAGACGCGGACCTAATGGACAACGTCTTCGGCTGCTCCGCACGGATTATCTCAATCAGCATAGCCCAGAACCGGCTAGGTCACGGCCGAGCAACGACCGATCATGTCAGGCCGCCAAACAGAGCGGCATACAGGCCTAAACTGCCAACCCAGATGAGCCGATGCCTCCGTTAGCTGCAGCCTCAAGACGTCCCGCTAGCTCCGACGACGTATAGTCGCCGCTAACACACTGTGCGACCCGGCGGTGGCGGCTCGTCGCGGGTGAAGAAAGCGACGACGCAAGCTCCGTACATGGCGGCGAATTCACGGCCGACGGCAGCGCCGTGACCTCCCTGACGCATGGACTCATCGAAGTGGATATAGGCGATGTTCTTCTCCGCAAGTCCCTGCCCCACAATCGGCGTAAACGTCATGCCGACGCAATGATCGCCCAGGCCCATGCTGACGAGGATTCGAGGTGCGCGCGCCTCTTTAATCCCAGTTTTGATCATGCGCTCGTGGAACGGCACCATGTCCGGCTTGAATGTCTTGGGGTCCCGGCAGGAGTTTCGGCCGTGGCTGAGCGCGAAAGCCATAACCCCGTCGATGTCGGTCGACTTCCCGGCGGCGTCGAGCACGGTTCCCGCGCCGAACGATTGCCCGGCGACCAAGATCCGGCGATAGCCAGCCTTCTTCGCCTTGTCGACTTCCTCGACCATGTTCGTGACGTAAGATGCGCCCTTCTGGCTACAATTGCCCTCGCAGCGCTCGTTACGCTGGACAAGAACGACCTCCCAGCCCTTGTCGGCGAACATGCGGACCACCGGCGGCGCGCCGACATTCCAGCTCGGCACGCCGCCGCCGTTCTGGCCGTGGCTCCACAGGACGACGCCAGGTGCCGATGCCGGATCTCGTGCCGGAACGTCCTTGAAAGCGCGATCTGTCCAAAAGCAGCTATCCGGAGACGGCGGGCCGAGAAATCCGCGCGACGACGGCCGCTCTTGAGCCACAACTGGCAATGAAAGAAAGAGTATGACAAACCCGCTGACCCATGCCGCGGGTCTAGACGCGCTGCCATCCGGCCAGCGCCGTTCGAGCAAGTACCCCGAAATCCACTTTGAAAGCTTGAGTATTTGGACTGGCCCCCCGAAAAGACCCTCAACGATAACCAGCCCCGATCAGGTATCCAAGCAGGACGTTAGTAGCGCGGTGGGATATCGACGGGAGGCAGTGCGTTTGACTGATCGCCGGCGTTGCATCCGAAAGCGCCGCCGCATCTGCGTCAATCTCCTTGCATCCCGTAGGGGCGCCAAGTGAGCGACGAAGATACACCCCGCTGCGGCGGATTCCGGCTTCGTAACGATCATGGCGACGGCGGATAGGCGGCATCTGC
>VGEI01000260.1 GCA_016869415.1 Alphaproteobacteria bacterium | reverse complement strand
GCGTCGTTCCCTGGCCAGGGAACACATGGCCAGGAGACTGCCCGGACGAACTGCGCTCGACCCTGCCGACCTCGGTATCATCATTCACATCGTTGGTTTCGATTTGGTTCATGCTCGACTTCATCATGAATGCCTCCGGTTGGACAAATCGGTGTCCAAAAAATCCGGGGGCAGCTCACGGCTAGATGACCAGGCGATAGCCGCCCTGCTCGGTCACCAGGATCTCGGCCTTGGCCGGGTTGCGCTCGATCTTCTGCCGGAGTCGGTAGACATGGGTCTCCAGCGTATGCGTGGTGACGCCGGAATTGTAGCCCCAGACCTCGTTCAGCAGCACATCGCGGGCGATCGGCCTGGCGCCGGCGCGGAAGAGGTATTTGAGGATCGCCGTCTCCTTTTCGGTCAGGCGAATCCGGCGGTTCTTGTCGGGGTCGAGCAGGATCTTGGAGGCCGGGCGGAAGCGGTAGGGCCCGATCGCGAAGATCGCATCGTCGCTCTGCTCGTGCTGGCGGAGCTGGGCGCGGATACGGGCGATCAGCACGCCGAGCCGGAAAGGCTTGGTGACATAGTCGCTGGCGCCGGCTTCCAGGCCCCGAATGGTATCGGCCTCGGTATCCGCGCCGGTCAGCATGATGATCGGGGCCTTGAGCCCGCCCGCGCGCATCTGCTGGCAGACTTGGCGGCCATCGCCGTCCGGCAGGGCGACATCGAGCAGAACCAGATCGACGTGGTCGCGCTTGAGAGTGTCCAGCCCCTCGGCGGCGGAACCCGCCTGTATGACTTCGAACTCCTGCTGCAGTTGCAACTGCTCGGCCAGCACTTCCCGGAGGTCCGGGTCGTCATCGACGAGCAGCAGGGTCTTGGCTTTGGTCATGCGGGAAGTGCCTGAGATCGGCGAAACTGTCAGCGCAGAGCCTATCACGGCCGGGTCTCCGGAGCGACGGGGTGGCACTACCAGCGCTGGGGGGTGTCGATGTCCCCTATTCCAGCATTGGGATTACAGGGCGAGAAGCTCCGCGACCGTCCGAAACAAAGGGTTAGCCGGATCGGCCAGGCAGTCGACGATCGAGAAATGGTGAAGGCCCGCAACCCGGCGGTCCTCGACATCCCAGATGCCGGCAAGCGTGTCCTGTTGTCTGTGATATTCCTCACTCTCGCCGCCGCCGAGAGCAAGAATGACCTTGCCGCCGCGCGGCCGGGCCAGGTGAATCGGGCTCAGCGCCTTCGCTTCGGCGGCATCCATGCGCAGCGCGGCGTTGAGATACGACAGCCGGATCGGCTCGAGATCGTAGAGTCCGCTCAAGGCGAGGCCGCCGACGAGATCGGGGCCCGGTCCGGTCACCGCCATGGCGGTCAGATGCCCGCCGGCCGAATGCCCGCTGACCGCGATCCGCCTTCCGTCAAGGCCGAGATGGTCGGCCTGGGCCGCGACCCAGGCGATGCCGGCGCGGACCGAGGCGACGAGCTGGGTCATCGTCACCGCCGGGCAGATCGGATAGCCCAGCGCGACGAAGGCGGCGCCGGCACGCACCCAGGGCCGGGCGAGATAGCTGAAGTGGAACTTGTCGAGCCGCTGCCAGTAGCCGCCATGGATGAAGATCAGCACCGGCGGCTTGGCCTGGCGCGGTCGGAAGAGATCGAGCGTGTCGCGAGGACCCGGCCCATAGGCGATATCGAGCGTGCCGCCGAGCTCGGCGCGCACGCGCGCGGAGGCCTGCGGATAGCGCGCGAGGTATGTCGCGACATCGGGGGTGCGCGCGCTGTTGTTGTACTGGAAGTCGAGCTGGGCCTGATCGTAGGCGCCGAAGACGGGCGGAGCGGGCTGGGTCATGCGCTGACATGAAAACCGCGGCGCGCGCGTCTTGCAAGCGCGTGTCTCCGATCGTCGCGGCACAAGTCGGACGACGGTAGAGGCGGCATTTCCCCTCGCATTGGCGCCGGCCCGGTCCGCCCTATATGTTCCGCTGATGGGGGACACGCCGAAGCCCGCCGCCGATCGCCGCCCGCGCGCCCTGATCGTGGTCGATCGCGGCCTGGCCGAGCTGCGCCGCGGCGGCGTCGTCGGCATCCGCGGGCCCGAGGGACGCGTCGCGCTGACCCTCGCCGCCGAGATGGCGACGGCCGACAGCCTGGCCGAACTCTCACGTCTGTCGGGCTCCTCGCCCGTGCTGGCGGTCACCGGACGCCGGGTCGCTGCGCTGACCGGGCGCGACTATGCCGCCGATGCCGTGCACACGCTCGCCGTTCCCGATAACGGCGACGATCTCTGGATTCGTCGGTTGATCGATCCGACCTTGGGCGCCGTTGCGCTCGATGGCGCGGTCGCCGTGCTGGCGGAGCCGCCGAAGAGTCTTGCCGCCTCGTCGATCCAGCTTGCCAAGCTCGCGCGCCTTCTCCCGGCGATGCTGATCGCCTGGGCGCCGCCGGCGGAGCTCGACGAGATGCGGCGCTGGGCGCGAAGCCAGTCGCTGCTGTTGATCGAGCGAGACGACATCGCCGCCTATTCGGGCCTTGCGGCGCGGCGGCAGACCAAGGTCAGCGAGGCCCGCGTGCCGCTGGCCGATGCCGAGAATGCGCGGATCGTCGCCTTCCGGCCGCTCGACGGCGGCGGCGAGCATCTGGCGATCGTCGTCGGCTCGCCTGACTCAACGCAGCCGGTGCTGGTGCGGCTGCACTCGCAATGCTTTACCGGCGACCTGCTCGGCAGCCTCCGTTGCGATTGCGGCGATCAGCTGCGCGGGGCCATCCGCCAGATCGCCGATGCCGGATCGGGCATCGTCCTCTACCTGGCGCAGGAGGGGCGCGACATCGGCCTGGTCAACAAGCTCCGCGCCTATGAGCTGCAGGATCGCGGCTTCGATACCTTCGATGCCAACGAGGCGCTCGGCTTCGAGGCCGACGAGCGGGTGTTCCTGCCGGCGGCCGAGATGTTGCGCCAGCTCGGCATCCGGAAAGTGCGGCTGCTGACCAACAACCCGCGGAAGGTCGAGGCCCTGGCCGAGGCCGGGGTCCAGGTGGTCGACCGGGTCGCCCACGTTTTCCCCTCGAACGGCCACAGCGCCGCCTATCTTCAGGCCAAGCGGGACCGCGCCGGGCACCTGCTCTAACCCGCCTTATTCACAGCGATCATGAATAGCTGATTTTTCGCGGCAATTGAGAATCGAGGCTGCCACGGTTTCAAAGGCTTGCGATATCAGCCATGTGAGCGCCCACTTAGTTTTCTTGAGAATAGCTAAAATCATCGTGAATAAGCTCGGCTAAAGGACCGCTTTCAGCCTCTTCCCGGCATGAATTGCCGAGGTCTGCGCGGGGCTTACGGAAATAGCCGTGTCTTTCCAAGGGGTGCGTCTGGCACCCGGCTTGCTTCCTTTCCCGGCACAGATTTCACGCGGGCCTATGACAGACGTCGACCCCCGACCCCTCCCGAGCTTTACCCCGGTGCCGATCACTCCCTCGGCATCGGGGACTTCTTCTGGGCCGAAGGCCTGGCAGAACGGGGAAACGGCAAGCTTCCGCGACGTCCTTGCCATCATCAACCCGCTGCAGCACATCCCGGTCGTCGGCACGATCTATCGCGCCATCACCGGCGACACCATCGCGGCAATGCCGAGCATCATCGGCGGCACGCTTTTCGGCGGGCCGGTCGGCTTCGTCCTCAGCCTCGCCGACAATGCGGTCAAGGCAGAGACCGGCAAGAACGTCGGCGAGACCGTGATAGCCGGGTTGTTCGGCGCCCCGGCCGACAAGCCCACCGAGCCCCTGGTCGCAGCGAAAGGCTCCGAACCGTCCGAGGCCCGCCCGAAGCTGGTCATCGACATTCCGGCGCCGCGCCCCGGAGAGTTCGCCCCGCAGCCCTTCGCCGACGGCAAGCCGCCGGTGGTCATCAATCTGCCGCAGCCGAAATGGGCGCTGGAGGCCGCCAGCGCGCAGCCGAAGCCGGCTGCGGGCAGTCCGGGCCCGACGGCCCAGCCCGCGCTGCTGCCGCAAGCCGGCCTTCCGCTCACCTTCCAGACCCCGCCCGCCCTGGCTCAGGCTCGCGCGCCCGCCGCCGACCCGGCCAAATTGTCGCCGGCGCCGTCTCTCCCGACCGGGCCGAGCCCGCTTCTTAACGCCCGCTTCCGTTCGACCGATCTGCCGCCGCCGCAAGTCGACGGCGGGGTGCAGTCGCATTCCGGCGCCGACCTGGTGCCGACGCCGGTCGGCACGCCGATCACGCGCGATGCGGTGCCGAACGCGATGGTCAACGCGCTCGACAAATATGCGGCGATGATGCGCGCCCGCCAGGTGCAGCCGTTGCCGACGCAAGTCAGCGTCCTGCGTTGAGCCTGCTGCGGCAGGCGCTCGCCTGGGGTAGAACTCGGGCCATGATGGCGGATAGCCGGCTGGTCGCGACGCCGACCGGCCCCGATCCCTGGAATGCGACGGCAGTGTTCCGCGGAAGGCGTCTCCGCGCCTCGATCGGACGAGCCGGCATTGCACAGGACAAGCGCGAAGGCGACGGCGCCAGCCCTGCCGGCGTCTGGCCGATGCGGCGGCTGTTCTTCCGTCCCGACCGCGTGACGCCGAAAACGGCGCTGCCGATCCAGGAGATCCGGCCCGGGGACGGCTGGTGCGACGATGCCGCGAGGCCCGAGTACAACCGCCTCGTCCGCCTGCCCTTCGCCGGCAGTCACGAGCGGATGTGGATGGAGAGCGGCCTCTACGATCTCGTCGTCGAGCTCGGCTACAACGACGACCCGCCGGTCACGGGCAAGGGCAGCGCCATCTTCCTGCATGTAGCCCGCCCGGATTTCGGCGCCACCGCCGGCTGCCTCGCTCTTCCGCGCGAGGATCTTCTGGCCGTGCTCGCCGAGATCGGCCCCGGCGCGAGCGTCGAGTTCCGCGCGGCTTGACGCAGGCCGCATCGATTTGCCATTGAGCCTGTCGGGGATGCGCATCTGACGGCGGGGCAACCGCCGCGGCTCGGGAGATTCATGGACGTAAACGCCTTCGCCCAGTCCGTCCTCGCGATCATCGAGGCCAATCGGAGCTGGGCGGGACCCATCACCTTCGTGCTCGCTTTCGGGGAATCGCTGGTGCTCGTCGGCCTCCTCTTGCCGGCGACGGTGGTGTTCGTCGGCGCCGGCGCGCTGGTGGGCTTGGGCATCCTCGATTTCTGGACGCTGGTGCTGTGGGGCGGGCCGGGCGCCTTCTTCGGCGATGCGATCTCGTACTGGCTCGGGCGCAAATGCGGTCCCACGGTGCTCGGCCTCTGGCCGATGAGCCGCCGGCCCGATCTTGTCGATCAGACCCGCGGCTTCTTCCTGCGCCATGGCGGCAAGAGCGTCTTCATCGGACGATTCTTCGGGCCGCTGCGCGCCATGGTGCCGCTGATCGCCGGCATGATGGGCATGGGCCAGCTCCGCTTCCAGATCGCCAACGCCGCCTCGGCCATG
>VGEI01000259.1 GCA_016869415.1 Alphaproteobacteria bacterium | reverse complement strand
GACTACCTGAAAGCCCTGCATAGCAACATCGCCAGCTATACCAAGTCCGGCGGTGCCCCGGCGCGGAACACCGCCCTGGGCGAGGTCGGGGTCGGCGTCACCTTCGGACAGGATGCGGTGAAGGAAGCGATCGCCGGCGCACCCGTGAAGCTTGTCATGCCATGTGAGGGGACTGGCTACGAGGTCGGCTCCATGAGCATCATCAGGGGGGCCGGCAACATGGAGGCCGCCCGGGCCTGGTACGACTGGGCGCTGACACCCGAGGCCCAGGCCCTCGGCTTCAAGGCGCAGATTTACCAGGTCATGTCCAACCGCAACACGGAAGTGCCGGCCCAGGCGCCAAAGGCGTCCGAGATCAAGCTCATCGACTACGACTTCGCCAAATACGGCTCGAGCGAGGTCCGGAAAAACCTATTGGACCGCTGGACTCGCGAGGTCCAGGCACGCGCCCGCTAGCGAACACCTGCCTCACTTCGAGATCGCGTTCTCCTTGCACCATTTCGCCACCTCGGCGTGGGTGGCGAACCAGCACTTTTTCGCCTTGGCGTACTCGATGACGCGCTCGAGCAGCGGCATGCGGCTGCGATGGCCGATATGGTGCGGATGCATGGTGAGCAGGAAGAGTCCCCCCTCGGCGATGGCGCCGTCGAGCTCGCCGATGAAGATCTCCTCCACTGCCGAGGGCGGCGTGTAGGGCCTGAGGCCGCTGAAGCGGTGCATGTTGAAGTAGACGGCGTCGTCACGGATCCATTCCGGCGGCAGCTCGACGATGCCGGTGGGCTTTCCATCGGAGATCAGCTCATAGGGGTCGTCGTCGGCCATCAGCGAGGAATCGTAGAGCAGGCCCATCTCGCGCACGATGTCGAGGGTGCGCGGCGAGAAATCCCAGCTCGCCGTGCGCATGCCGACCGGCCGCTGCCCGGTCACCTTCTCCAGCGTGTCGGCGGCGCGGAAGCTCAGATCGCGCTCCACCTCATAGGGCAGGATGGTGTTGCGCTCGTGGATCCAGGAATGGATGCCGATCTCGTGGCCGTCCTGGGCCACAGCCCGCGCCTCGTCGGGATAGAGCAACGCGGAGACGGCCGGGTAGAAAAACGAGACTTTGATGCCGTGCTTGTCCATCAGCCTGCGGATGCGCGGCGTACCCTGACGGTTGCCGTACTGGCCCTGGCTGACGCGCATCGGGCTCTCATCGGCATCGCGCAGCGGGATGGTGTCGTGATCGGCATCGAAGGACAGCGAGACGCAGGCCGGCGCATTGTCCGGCCAGTGCGTCGGCCGCAGGCTGCGCCCGGCGCGGGCCCGGCCGACGATGCGGCGCCAGGTCGATTCCGGCCACTGCCAGGGCTCGCCATCGGGATGTTTCGTGCCGTCAGCCATGGATCATCTCCGTTCCGCCACCGTCGCCAGATCGTCGGCAAGCGCCGGGCCGATCGTCGCCCGACCTTGTTCGATATCAGTGATCAACGCAACCAGCCGGTCCGCTATCGGCGTTCGCAGCCCGTGACGCCGTGCCGCTGTGCGCACGGGGTTGAGCTGTGCGGCCACGTCCGTCGTCCGCTTGCGTACCGCGAGATCGCGCCAGATGCCGCTGCGCGGCTTGGGTGAGTCGCGATTGAATTTCTCCATGGCGTCGAGCGAGGCGGCAATCGCCCCGGCGTTGCCGCTCATGAACGCGCCGGGCTCGAACCCGGCGAAGCCGCCCAACGGCGCAACACCCTCGGCCTCGGCGACCGCCAGGATCTCCCGCACAAGGGCGGTGATCATCCGCTGGCGGTGCGGATTGCCGATGAACTCGGCCATCGTGTCGTTGGTCAGCGCCGACGCTTTGAGGATGGCGCCATAGCCGGCCTTGCCCCAGAGATAGCCGAAGATGTTGTCACTGAGCAGCGTATCAGGCTCGAAATCCCGCAGCAGGCGCTGCAGCGCCGCGAGACGCTGGCTCTGGCGACCGTCGAGCTCCCCCACCACCACTGCGCCGCGCTTGGCATAGTGGATGCGGCCGGGCTCGAGGTAGTCGGCGTAGAAATTGACGAAGCAGCCGATGGTCCGTTCGCACCCGACGATATCCTGGATCACCAGCTCGTTGAGGCCGTTCTGGCAGGAAACGACGGCGCCGTCCTCGGCGAGATGCGGCTTGAGCGCGCGGGTAGCCGCTTCGGTGTGGTGGGCTTTGACGGCGAGCAGGATGAGCGGGTGCCGGCCGCTGAGCTCGGCGGGCAAGAACGCCGGCCCGCCGGTACTGAACTCTGCCACCGGCCCTTCGATGCGTAGCCGGCCCTGGCGGATGGCAGCGACATGCTCCGGCACGATGTCGACGAAAGTCACCTCATGCCCGGCCCGGCGCAGAAACGCGCCGATGGTGCCGCCGATGGCGCCCGCACCCCAGATCAGAACCGGTTCGGCCATTGTCCAGCCCGTGGTTTGACGAACCCTACCAAAGTCGATTTACTTCGGCACGTATCGGCTTACCATCGCAGGCATGGCCGCGGAAAGCGCCGCCTGCAAAGGAGAGAACGCCATGACCCGCCTGGTCACGACACGCCGCCGCTTCATGGCGTCGACCGCCGCTGCCACGATCTTCGCCCCCACGATCGTCAACGCCCAGGCGGTCGCCGCCTGGCCCTCGGCCAAGCCGATCCGCATGGTCGTGCCCTTCGGCACCGGCGGCGGCACCGACATCACCATGCGGCTGCTCGGCCCGAAGATCTCCCAGATCCTCGGCCAGGCGGTGGTCATCGAGAACCGGCCGGGTGCGGGCAGCGTCACCGGCACCGACTATGTCTCCAAATCGCCGCCCGACGGCTATCTCTTCGTGCTGGCCACACTGTCGTCGACGGGTGTCGCCAAGGGCCTCTATGAGAAGCTGCCCTACGATCCGGTGAAGGATCTGACGGCGATCGCGCCGACCAACTTCATTCCCATCTGCCACAGCGTCACCCGCAACGGCCTCGACGTGAAGAACACCCAGGAATGGATCGCAGCCCTCAAGGCCAACCCCAACAAATACTCCTACGGCAGCTCCGGCGTGGGCTCGACCGGACATATCGCCAGCGCCAATTTCCTGCAGCGCACCGGCACCGTGGCGACGCATGTACCCTATCGCGGTGCCGGCCAGGTCTTCCTCGCCATGGTCGCCGGCGAGGTGCAGTTCAACAGCGACATTCCCAGCCTGATGCGGGAGTACCACGACAAGGGCCAGGTACGGATCATGTTCGTGGCGACCGACGAGCGCTCGTCGATCATCCCGAACATTCCAACCGCCGCCGAGGTCGGCCTGCCCAACTACAAAGCCTATTCCTGGTACGGCATCTTCGGGCCGGCCGGGCTGCCGCAGGGCATCACGGACCGGATGGCGGCGGCGATCGAGGAGGCGCTGCGCGATCCGACGATCAACAAGCGGCTGGAGGACATGGGTACGCCGGCGATGCTCAACTACACGCCGGCGAAATTCGCCAAGTACGTGTCCGACGAGATCGACATTTGGGTGCCGATCACCCGGGCCTCCGGCGCCAAGGCGGAGTAGCGCCCCGGCCCCGGCCGCCGCCTACGCGGCAGCGGCCTTCTTGCGGTTGATCTCGAGCTGTGCGTCGACCAGTGCGACGGTCTCGTCGAGGATCGGCAGTGTCTTGCCCTTCTGCCTGGCGATGCCCTGGACGAGGCGGTCGACCCGTTCGATGTTCGGCGCGCCGGCGAAGAGGGCCCGCGCCGCCGAGGAGGGGCGGATCAGCCCCTGCGCCGCCGCGGCGTATTTCTCGAAGGGCACGAGATCGTCGGGTGCAGCCCCCAGGCCGATGCACAGCTCACGTACCCAGTTGTAGACGGCGCGCGAGGCTTCGAGATCGGAGTGCACCGCCTCCTTGATGGCGCGCGGGCCGTCCTTGGTGACGCAGCGGTAGTTGCCGGTCATCAGCATCGCCCACTTGGCCAGCGGCACGAACAGCGAGTCGTGTACCTTCAGCTTCACAGGCAGCTCGATCTTCGTGCCGTCGCCCGGATCGTGGCGGATCGCCTCGATGCCATCCTGCATGTCGCGCAGGATTTGCGTGTGCGCCGGGTCGTCGAAGCGGGCGACCTTGAAATTGGTCGGCAGCGTGACCTGCAGGAAGTTGACCTTCTCCTCCGGCGGCCGGAAGGCCTGCGGGTCCGGGCTGCACAGGGTCAGGGTCTTCGGGTCGAAGCTCTCCCAGACGCTGGCGTCGGTGTAGGCGTGCTTGAGCGCGTCGGCGTCGATGCCGGGAATACGCCTGATGTACGGCAGCGGCGGCATGTTCATGATCGACATGCACGGCACCCTGGACCTGGCGACGGCGTCGAGCAGCTCGCGCACGCCGGGGGAACGGTACTGCGGCTCCTGCATGGCCAGGCCGATGATGTCGTACTCGCGGGGATTGACGCCGGCCGGCCCACCGGCGGTGAGTTTGCCGGGTAGCGTGCGCGTGTCGATCAGAACCGGCTCCTTGCGGCCCTTGACCGGCAGGCGTACGCGCGCCCCTTCGGCGTTGATCGCCTCGGCTTCCGCCGGCAGGCAGATCAGCTTCACCCGGTGGCCGGCGAAGAGCAGCTTGGTCGCCAGCAAAGAGCCGTAGGACGCGCCCAAGATGAGCACGTTGTAGGATTTGGACATCGCGTTTTCCCTCGCCTCGCAGTGGTGCGGCCGGAACGGTTCGCGTCCTCTTGGCCGTCTCGTATCTGGCGGCGATGCTAGAGGCCGGCGCGGCGCGGTGCAACCGCCGGCACGCTGCTGCGATGCAGCATCGTACGGCCTTTCAAGCCAGCACTCCGCCCGGCGATACTGCGCCGTCATGCCGTTCCGCCGCCTTCGCCCCGCCGCTCTGGCGCTCTCGTTGCTGCTCGGGCTTGCCGCCTGCCAGACCGCCGCCGTGGTGCCGGCCCCACCGCCCCCACCGCCGCCCGTGCCCGAAGCGGCGCCGCTGCCGCCGCCCTCCTGCCCGCGCTACGTCTTCCACGAGGAAGGCGTCACCTCCTGGTACGGGCGCAGCCACCATGGCCGGCCCACGGCCAGCGGCACCCTCTTCGACATGAACGGGCTGAGCGCCGCCCACCGCCGCCTGGCGCTGGGTACCCGCATCCGCGTCACCAACCTGAGCAACGACCGCCGGCTCGAGGTTACGGTCAACGACCGCGGCCCCCATGTCCGCGGCCGCATCCTCGACCTCTCGCTCGCTGCGGCGCGGCGGCTCGGCTTCGAGGAGAGCGGCACCGCCACAGTGCGCATCGAGCTCGTCGAGCCCTGCTGAGCAGCGGCGCCGCGCCCTCGGGAAAAGCTCAGGCTGAAGGCCTGCGGTCCGCTCCGTTCGCTCGTGACAAGGACGATTCGAAGAACATGGGGGATTGCCAGACACGCTGTCCAGGGGCGCCGCGAATTAAGGCAGAGAATCGCGCTTATACCAACGGCCCTAAGGATTGACC
>VGEI01000258.1 GCA_016869415.1 Alphaproteobacteria bacterium | reverse complement strand
GTCGGCTATCCTGGCGTCTCGGATCACGTCTCGCTCTGGGGTCTGCTGGTGCCCATCCGCCGCGGCTTCATGCAGTACGTGAACTACCGGCCGGTGCGCCTGCTCAAGGGGCTAGAGAGCCCGCTCAAGGGTCGTGGCCCCAAGGACATCGACATGCTGATCATCCGCGAGAACGTCGAGGGTGAATACTCGCAGATCGGCGGTCGACTCTACGACGGCACGCCGGACGAGGCGGCGGTGCAGCAGGCCGTGTTCACCCGCAAGGGCTGCGACCGGGTGATGAAGTACGCCTTTGAGCAGGCCACCAGGCGCCGCAAGCACGTGACCTCGGCCACCAAATCCAACGGCATCTCGATCTCGATGCCTTACTGGGATGAGCGTTTTGCCGCGATGGCGGGGAAGTATCCCAAGATCAAGACGGCGCAGTATCACATCGACATCCTGAC
The DNA here is from genome assembly GCA_016869415.1 of Alphaproteobacteria bacterium. GTDB lineage: Bacteria > Pseudomonadota > Alphaproteobacteria > CACIAM-22H2 > CACIAM-22H2 > VGEI01. Next base: position 4,994 of record VGEI01000258.1, on the reverse strand, counting down.
CTCGCATTTCGTGCGCCACCCGGACTGGTTCGACGTCGTCGTGGCCAGCAATCTGTTCGGTGACATCCTTTCGGATCTGGCGCCGGGTGTAGCCGCCGGCGTGGGCATCACGGCGGGCGCCAACCTCAACCCGGAAAAGGAATACCCCTCGATGTTCGAGCCCGTGCACGGCTCGGCGCCGGACATCGCCGGCAAGGGCATCGCCAATCCCATCGGCCAGATCTGGTCGGGCGCGCTGATGCTGGAGCATCTGGGTTACCCCAAGGCGCATGATGCCGTGGTCAAGGCGATCGAGACCGTCATCGCCGAGACCAAGCTGCGCACGCCCGATATCGGGGGCAAGACGAAAACCTCCGAGATGGGCAAGGCGATCGCCGAAGCCCTCTGAGATGCTGACATGCGCGAGGTCGACAACTATCTCGAAGATCTGAAGCCCGGCGACCGTTTCGAGACGCCGACCGGCTACACGCTGAGCGAAGCCGACATCATGGGCTTCGCCCAGCGCTACGACCCGCAGCCGTTTCATATCGACGCGGACGCGGCGAAGCAGACGATCCACAGCGGTCTGATCGCCAGCGGCTTTCAGACCCTGGCAGCCGGTTTTCGCATTCTCTACGGCACTGGCTTCATCACCACAGCCAATCTCGGCGGTGTCGGCATTGACGAACTGCGCTGGCTGCGGCCGGTGCGGCCGGGCGACACGCTGCGCTCGATCGCCGAGATTACCGAGGTGACGCCCTCCAAGTCGAAGCCCGACCGCGGCGTGGTCAAATACGCGCTGACGGTGCTCAACCAGAAGAAGGAGCCGGTGCTCACCGGCATATTCATCATTGTGGTGAAACGGCGCCGCGGGTAGCTGCTCCTTTCCGAAATTTTTCCTTGCCCGGTGAGGACCGCATCCTTATAAGCGGCGCCGGGCCAGAACCTCCCAACGGGTTCCGGCTCTTCTGAAAGGAAGAGCGACCATGACAGCGATTGCCAAACCGGCCGTACGGCCGCATTTCCCTCATTTCTCTTCAGGCCCCTGTGCCAAGCGTCCCGGTTGGACGCTCGCCCTGCTTGCCGATGCCGCGCTGGGGCGCTCGCATCGCTCGAAGTTGGGCAAGGCCAAGCTCGGCGAGCTGATCGACCGAACGCGTGCCATCCTGGATATCCCCAAGGACTACCGCATCGGCATCGTGCCGGCCTCCGATACGGGTGCGGTCGAGATGGCCCTGTGGTCGCTGCTCGGTGCGCGAGGCGTCGATCTGCTGACCTGGGAGAGTTTCGGTGCTGGTTGGGTCACCGACGTGATCAAACAGCTGAAGCTCAAGGACGTCCGCACCTTCGAAGCGCCCTACGGTCAGTTGCCAGATCTCTCGCAGGTCAAATCTGACCGCGATTTGGTCTTCACCTGGAACGGCACGACGTCGGGTGTGCGGGTGCCGAACGGCGATTGGATCTCCGCCAACCGTGAAGGCCTGACGATCTGCGACGCGACCTCTGCGGCTTTCGCCATGGGGCTACCCTGGGACAAGCTCGATGTCACCACCTGGTCGTGGCAAAAGGTGCTGGGCGGCGAGGCGCAGCATGGCATGCTCGTCCTGAGCCCACGGGCGGTGGAGCGGCTACTGAGCTATACGCCGCCCTGGCCGATGCCGAAGATCTTCCGCCTGACTCAGGGCGGCAAGCTGATCGAGGGCCTGTTCAAGGGCGAGACGATCAACACGCCATCGATGCTCGCCGTCGAGGATCAGCTCGATGCCCTCAAATGGGCTGAGCGCATCGGCGGTCTGTCGGCGCTAGTTGCTCGCTCGGAGGCCAATCTCGCGACGATCGAGAGATGGGCGGCGCGCGCCGGATGGGCCGGATTCCTGGCCGCCGATAAGGCGATCCGCTCTTGCACCTCGGTGTGCCTTACCATCGTCGATCCGGCCGTGGCCAAGCTCGATGCCGAGGCCCGTGCCACAGTGTCCAAGAAGCTGGTGGAACTGCTCGAGGGGGAGAAGGTGGCCTACGACATCGACGCCTATCGCGATGCACCGCCGGGGCTGCGTATCTGGGCGGGCGCCACAGTCGAAACGCGCGATCTCGAAGCGCTCTTCCCCTGGCTCGACTGGGCCTACGCCCAGGCGAGACCTGCAGCCAAGGCGGCCTAGGCCCCTGAGCTCTCTCCGGCCCGACATTGTCGTCGGCGCCAATACCGTTTCAAGGATCCGTGCCATGCCTAAAGTCCTGATCGCCGATTCCCTCAGCCCCCGCGCCGTCGAAATTTTCAAGGAGCGCGGCGTCGAGACGGACGTGAAGACCGGTCTCAAGCCGGACGAGCTCAAGGCCATCATCGGCAACTACGACGGCCTCGCCGTGCGTTCGAGCACGAAGGTGACCAAGGACGTTCTGGCCGAGGCGCGCCATCTCAAGGTGGTCGGCCGTGCCGGCATCGGTGTCGACAACGTCGACGTCAATGCGGCAACCGGCCGCGGTGTCGTGGTGATGAACACTCCGTTCGGTAACGCCATTACCACCGCCGAGCACGCCATTGCCATGATGTTCGCTCTCGCCCGGCAGGTGCCGGCGGCCGACCGCTCGACACAGGGCGGTAAGTGGGAGAAGTCGCGCTTCATGGGGACCGAGGTCACTGGCAAGACGCTGGGCGTCATCGGCTGCGGCAACATCGGCGCGATCGTCGCGAACCGGGCGCTGGGCCTGAAAATGAAGGTGATCGCTTACGACCCGTACCTATCGACAGAGCGTGCCCAGAGCCTGGGCGTGGAAAAGGTGGAACTCCACGCGCTCTTTGCGCGCTCCGATTTCATCTCGCTGCACACGCCGCTCACCGACGCGACGAAGAATATCATCAACGCCCAGGCCATCACCAAGATGAAGAAGGGTGTCCGCATCATCAATTGCGCCCGTGGCGGCCTGCTGGTCGAGGAGGACGTCAAGGCCGGGCTCGAATCCGGCGTGATCGCCGGCGTCGGCTTGGACGTTTTTCCGGTGGAACCGCCAAAGTCGAGCCCGCTCTTCGGCCGGGATGATGTGGTGTGCACGCCACATCTCGGCGCCTCGACCAGCGAGGCGCAGGAGAACGTGGCTCTCCAGGTCGCCGAGCAGATCTCCGATTTCCTGTTGACGGGTGCCGTGGTCAACGCCGTCAACATGCCGTCGGTCTCTGCCGAGGATGCCCCCAAGCTGCGGCCCTATATGACCCTGGCCAAGAATATCGGCAGCTTCATCGGTCAGCTGGCGACCTGCGAGATTAAGGCCGTGCGCATCGAGTACGAAGGCCACGCCTCCAAGCTCAACGCCAAGCCGCTGACGGCCTGCGTGCTGACCGGGCTGCTGGCGCCGCAGCTCGAGACCGTGAATATGGTGAACGCGCCGGTCCTGGCGCGGCAGCGCAACATCGCCGTCACCGAGATCCAGCACGACCGCGCCGTCGACTATCAGACACTGATCCGGGTGACGGTCGACTGCGACGACCGGCCGCGTCTGGTCGCGGGCTCACTCCTCGGTAAGGACCGCCCTCGCGTGGTGGAGATCGACGAGATCGCCATCGAGGCCGAGTTCGCGCCGCACACTCTCTACATCCGCAACCAGGACAAGCCCGGGTTCGTGGGCAATCTCGGCCGTACGCTCGGCGATGCCGCGATTAACATCGCCACCTTTCATATGGGGCGCCTCGAGACCGGCGGCGATGCGATCTGCCTGGTGCTCGTCGATCAGCCTTTGAGCGATTCCGTGCTCGCCAAGGTGCGGGCATTGCCTCATGTAGTGAGGGCAAACGCGCTCACGTTCTAAGCGGAGCAGGTCAGGTCAGTTCCGGCGGGGCGGATGCGAGAGAATGCGGAGCACCGCCTCGGCTATACGCCGTGGGCGCTCGCCAAGCCCGAAGGCGCTTGCCGGGTCGCCGCGCGGATCGATCTCCACGACCTTCGTGCCCGCCTCGACCGGGACGCCGCTGCGGGTGAGTCCGCGAAGGATGCCGCTCAGCGGCGCCTCCAGTGCCTGACCCCCGATGGTCGCGACGATTTCGCCCTGCCGGACTGCCTCGCCGATGCGGCGCGTGCTGGTGAAGACCCCGGCGCAGGGCGCGTAGATCAGCCGGTCGCGGGCATGGCCGAGGATCGTCCGTGGCTCGCCGCGCAACGGCGCCGTGCTGCCTGCCTCGATCACGGTTCCGAGGTTATCCCAGCCGGTCTCCACGGCCAGGTGACAGTTTTCGCCGGCGGTGAAGCCCGGTCCCAGCCCGATCGTCAGCCCCGCCAGCCGGCGCTGGTCCTCCGGACGGGCCCGTTTTCGCATCCGCGCGTCGACCAGCACATCCCACGCCGCCAGTGCCTGAAGATCCGCAAAATCACTCGCGCAGACGGCGATCGCCCGGCCCTTGGCCCAGAGGCCCAGCACGTCCGAAGCGGACGTAACCTTGAGCGCCTCTGCGCCAGCCAGCATGGACCGGCCGTCGAACATCGCGTCGACGAAGGCCATGCCCCGGCGATGGGCGGTCGGCGTCGGGATGTCGTGCATCGCCACCTCATGCCCCGCACCCTGCAGCGCCTGCGCCACGGCTGAGCCCACATCGCCGATGCCGCGGACGAGGCAGCGCATCGGTCATGCACCTCGGCTAGGCGGCCTTCGCCCGCTGCGCGGCTTGGATCGCCAGCCAGACGCGTTGCGGGGTCGCCGGCATGTCGATGTGGCTCACGCCGTATTCGCGCAACGCATCGAGCAGCGCGTTCATCACCGAAGGCAGTGCTCCCGCACAACCGGCCTCGCCGCAGCCTTTCGCACCCAGCGGATTGGTCGTCGCCGGTGCAGGCTCGCTGACGAAGCTTATCGGCGGCGAATCCGAGGCGCGCGGCAGCGCATAGTCGAGATAGGAGCCGGTGAGGAACTGGCCATCCTCGCTATAGGCCGTCATCTCGAGCAATGCCTGTCCGATGCCCTGGACGACGCCGCCATGCACCTGGCCCTCGACCAGCAGCGGGTTGATGATGGTGCCGAAATCGTTGACG
>VGEI01000257.1 GCA_016869415.1 Alphaproteobacteria bacterium | reverse complement strand
AACCTGCGAGAGGTCATACGAGACCTTGAGGCTGCAAGATCACGTTCTTATCGAATGTCAAAATCTCGTCCCTCCCGTAAACACCCTCGTCGGCGCTCATATTCCGCGGCAGGCCGGGCCATTGCGGGATCCGGCCTGATCACAATTCCGCTGGTCGACCTGGGTGATCGCGGACCGCTGGGGCTGATCGAGGCGGCGGCCGAACGCGCGGAGACGCTGCGCTGCATCGGCGAGAGGCACTACACCCACTTCGGCCTGTGTCGGGGCGACGCCATCGGCCAGGCATGGCTGGAACGTTCGCGCAACCCGCATCGCCGGGACGTCGCGGCCCCTGCCGCCCGGCTGAGCGGGCCGGGCTTGACCGCTCTCAATCTGAGCTACCAATACGCCTGCACCGGGCTTGCGAGTCCCGACCCGTCCGGCGGAGGAGACCGGCCGTGCGAACGAATGCCGCGCCGTCGAGCCGGCGGTCCTAGGGACCGAGGAGCAGCGCCCGGCCGCTTTCGAATTCTCCTTAAAAGACAAGCCCTTGGTAGCCATATAAGGAGGCCAGCAGAGGTGAAAACCGGTTGACAGGCCAAAGTCCGCTTGTATAGTGCCGCGTCTTCGCCGCGGGGCCTGCTCCGCGGCGCATTTCATTATGCCGGCCGGCCTGCTTAGCCCCCTCGCTGAGGGTCCGCCGCTCTGGGTTTGGTGTCATGTACGCAGTCATTCGCACCGGCGGAAAGCAATACAAAGTCGCCGCCAACGACGTCATCACGGTCGAGAAGCTGCCTGGCGACGCCGGCGCGGTCGTGCAGTTCGACGAGGTTCTGATGGTGGGCGGCGGCAAGAGCGCCGTCGGCGCGCCCCTCGTGGCCGGCGCCTGCGTCACCGCGACCGTCCTCGACCAAGTCAAGGGCGACAAGGTTCTCGTCTTCAAGAAGCGCCGCCGCCACAACTACCGCCGCAAGAACGGCCATCGCCAGTTCGGTACAGTGGTGCGTATCGCCGGCATCTGGACCGACGGCCAGAAGCCCGAGGCGCCAAAGGTTGAGGCAAAACCGGCCAAGAAGGCGGCTGCCCCGAAGAAACCCCCCGCCAAGAAAGCCGCGAAGTGAAGTAAGGAGTAACGGGTCATGGCACACAAGAAAGCCGGCGGTTCGTCGCGCAACGGGCGCGACAGCGAAGGCCGCCGCCTCGGCATCAAGCGCTATGGCGGCGAGATTGTGCTGGCCGGCAACATTCTCGTCCGGCAGCGCGGCACCACCTATCACGCGGGTGCGAATGTCGGCATGGGCCGCGACCACACCCTCTATGCGCTCGAGACCGGCACCGTGAAGTTTACGCGCCGCTCGGGCAACCGCACTTTTGTGGCGATCGAGCCGGTGCCGGTGAGCCAGGCCGCCGAATAGCCGTTCCCGTCACGCAAGACCCGAGAAGGGGGAACGGTCCAGCCGTTCCCCCTTTTTGTTTGTGTAGAATCCACCCTAGTCCGAAACGCCCATGAAATTCCTCGACCAAGCCAAGATCTTCGTCAAGTCCGGCGACGGCGGGGCCGGCTGCGTGGGATTCCGGCGCGAAAAATTCATCGAGTATGGCGGCCCTGACGGTGGCGACGGCGGGCGCGGCGGCAGCGTCATCGCCCTGGCCAAAGCCAATCTCAACACCCTGATCGACTACCGCTACCAGCAGCATTTCAAGGCACAGCGTGGTGGCCACGGCATGGGCCAGCAGCGCAGCGGTGCCAAGGGCGGCGACGTGGTCATCGAAGTGCCGGTCGGTACCCAGATCTACGAAGAAGACAACGAGACCCTGGTCGCCGACCTAACCAAAGAAGGCCAGACGCTCGTGCTGGCTAAAGGCGGTGACGGCGGCTTCGGCAACACGCATTACAAGTCCTCGACCAACCGGGCACCCAAACGCGCCGATCCCGGCTGGCCGGGTGAGGAGCGCTGGCTCTGGCTGCGCCTCAAACTGATCGCCGATATCGGGCTGATCGGTCTGCCCAATGCCGGCAAGTCGACGTTCCTTGCCGCCACCTCGCACGCCCGGCCGAAAATCGCCGACTATCCCTTCACCACCCTGAAACCACAGCTCGGTGTCGTGCGGGTCGACCAGTCAGAATTCGTCATCGCCGATCTGCCTGGGCTCATCGAAGGCGCCGCCGAGGGCAAGGGCCTCGGCCATCGTTTCCTCGGCCACGCCGAACGCTGCGGCGCGATTTTGCACCTGGTCGACGGTACCCAGGACGACGTGGCTGCGGCTTACAAGACGGTGCGTGCCGAGCTCGAGGCCTACGGCAACGGGCTCGACGAGAAACGCGAGGTCATTGGCCTCAACAAAGTCGATGCGCTCGGCGCCAAGGACGTTAAAAAGAAGGTCACGGCTCTAACTCGCGCCGCCAAGAAACTCTCGCCGGGCGCCACCGTGCTGCCCCTCTCTGGTGTGGCCGGGACCGGCGTCACCGGGACGCTTCGTGCCCTCGCCGCGATCGTACGCAAGCGTCGCACCGCCGAGAGGAAGAAGGCCGAGAAGCGCACAGTCGAGGCCGTGTCATGACCGCGTTGCGCAAGTCTGCATCACTTCCGGTGCTCGACACGGCGCGCCGTCTCGTCATCAAGGTCGGATCGGCACTGCTGGTCGACGAAGAGAAGGGTGATATCCGCCGCGCCTGGCTTGACGCGCTGGCCGACGACGTCGCCCGCCTCAAGAAGCGCGGCGTCGAGGTGGTGCTCGTCTCGTCCGGCGCCATCGCCGCCGGCCGGCGGCATCTGGGTCTGTTGCACAAGGCGCTGAAGCTCGAGGAGAAGCAGGCGGCCGCCGCCACCGGGCAGATCCGCCTCGCTCATGCCTGGCAGGGGGCGCTCGCCCGGCATGACATCACGGTAGCGCAGATCCTGCTCACCCCGGACGATACCGAGCAGCGCCGCCGCCATCTCAATGCCCGCTCGACGATCAACCAGCTCTTCAAGCTCGGTGCCGTGCCGGTAATCAACGAGAACGACACCGTGGCCACCGACGAGATCCGCTTCGGCGACAACGACCGTCTCGCCGCCCGCGTGGCGCAGATGGTCAGCGCTGATACGCTCGTGCTGCTCTCCGATATCGACGGGCTCTACACCGCCGATCCGCGCAAGGACAAGGCCGCGCAACGCATCCCGGTGGTCGATGAGATCACGCCCGAGATCGAGGCGATGGCCGGGGATGCGGCGACCGGCTTCAGCCATGGCGGCATGGTGACCAAGATCATCGCCGCCAAGATCGCGCTCTCTGCCGGCTGCCGCATGATCATCGCACTGGGCAAGCCCGAGCACCCGATAGCCGCGATAGAGAAGGGAGGCGTGTGCACCTGGTTCGTGCCCTCGGCCGAGCCGCGCACGGCACGCAAGCGCTGGATTGCCGGAAGCCTCAAGCCCGCCGGCAGCCTGCGCGTCGACGCCGGCGCCCTGGCGGCGTTGGCCGGCGGCAAGAGCCTCCTGCCCGCCGGCGTCACCAGGGTCGAGGGCAGCTTCGAGCGTGGCGATCTGGTCGTCGTCCTCGGTCCCAACGGCGTCGAGGTGGCGCGCGGCTTGGTCGCCTATTCCTCGGCAGACGCGGCTCGGATCAAGGGTCACAAAAGCCGTGAAATCGAGACTCTACTCGGCTACCGTGGCCGCGACGAGATGATCCACCGCGACGACCTTGTTCTGACGTCCTGACAATGGCCGATCTCGCCGCCACCATTCGATCCATGGGCCAGGCGGCCCGCGAGGCAGCCCGGGCCCTGGCTACCGCCGATGCCGGGGCCAAGAACCGCGCCCTGACCTCGGCCGCCATCGAGATCCGCCGTCGGGTAAAGGCGATCCTCGGGGCGAACGCCGATGACGTGGCGCTGGCGAAGAAGAACGGCGCGACCGCTGCCTTCCTTGACCGCGTGACCCTCGACGAGAAACGCATCGACGGAATTGCCCGCGGCCTGGAGGCGGTTGCCGCCCAGCCCGATCCGATCGGCACCATCAGCGAGGAATGGACACGGCCCAACGGGCTGGCCATCCAGCGCGTACGCGTGCCGCTGGGCGTGGTCGGCATCATCTACGAGGCACGGCCCAACGTGACAGCCGATGCCGGCGGCCTGGCGCTCAAGTCCGGCAACGCGGCAATTCTGCGCGCCGGCTCCGAGAGCCTGCAATCCTCGCTCGTCCTCGTCGAGGCGCTGCACGTGGGCTTGCGCGAGGCCAATCTGCCGGAGGCCGCAATCCAGATCGTGCCGGTGCGCGACCGTGAGGCCGTCGGCCACATGCTCGGCCTCGCCGAGTTCATCGATGTAATCGTGCCACGCGGCGGCAAGTCGCTGATCGAGCGGGTGATGAAAGAGGCGCGCATGCCAGTCATCGCGCATCTCGAGGGGCTGTGCGCCACCTATGTCCACCAGGCCGCCGACCCGCAGATGGCGTGCCGGGTCGTGCTCAACGCCAAGATGCGCCGGCCGGGCGTGTGTGGCGCCACCGAGACATTGCTCATCGATCGCGCCGCCGCGGTCACGCATCTGCCGCCGATCCTGCACGATTTGTTCAAGGCGGGCTGCGAGATCCGCGGCGATGTCACGGTGCAGAAGCTCGACCCGCGCGTGAAGGCGGCGATGGATGCCGACTGGTCGACCGAGTATCTCGACGCCATCCTTGCAGTAAAGGTGGTCGACGGGCTCGATCAGGCGATCGAGCACATTAACCGCTACGGCTCCCACCATACGGACGCCATCGTCACCGGCGACACGAAGGCCGCCGAGGCGTTCCTCGCCCGGGTCGACAGCGCCATCGTGCTGCACAACGCCTCGACCCAGTTCGCCGACGGCGGTGAGTTCGGTTTCGGCGCCGAGATCGGCATCTCGACCGGGCGGCTGCCGCCCCGCGGGCCGGTCGGCGCGGAACAGCTAACCAGCTATAACTACCGGGTGCGCGGCACCGGCCAGGTCCGGCCTTGAACGCCACAATGGAGGGGGAGCGCCAGGCCATGGCTGCCAGCGAGGCGGACAGCGGGCGTCGCATCAAGATTGGCCAAGGCTAGGCGCGTCACACCCGAGCCCCTGCCCGCCCGTGCCTTCGGCCGGCCGCCGCGCCGCGCGGTCGGCCTGCTCGGCGGCTCGTTCAACCCGGCCCATGCCGGGCATCGTCATATCTCGGAGATGGCGCTCAAGTTCCTCGGCCTCGACGAGGTCTGGTGGCTGGTCTCGCCCCAGAACCCGCTCAAGCCGGCCGCCGACATGGCCCCGCTCAAGGCACGTCTCGCCAGTGCTGCCCGCCATGCCGACCACCCCCGCATGCGGGCTACCACCGTCGAAGACGAACTCGGCACGCGCTACACCGCCGACACTCTCAAAGCCTTGTGCCGCCGCTTTCCGCGCACCAAGTTTGTCTGGATCATGGGGGCGGACAACCTTCGGCAGATACCGCGTTGGGAGGCCTGGACTTCGATATTTCATCTGATGCCCATTGCCGTGTTCGCGC
>VGEI01000256.1 GCA_016869415.1 Alphaproteobacteria bacterium | reverse complement strand
GCGTCTTATGTCTGGGGCATAGTCGACGGCGCGGTCGAGGGAGCCGAGCCCGTCTTTCTGGCGCTCGATGAGTTCGGCGAAGCCGATGATGGCGTTGAGCGGCGTGCGCAGCTCGTGGCTCATGCTGGCGAGGAACTTGGACTTTGCCTGATGGGCCGTCTCGGCCTGGCGCTTGGCCGCGGTCAGACTGGCGGCCAGCTGCTCCAGGCGCTCCTCGTTCCGTTTGATCGCCGTGATCTCCGAGCGGACGCTGACCAGGCCGCCGTAGCTGGTGCGGCGCTCATGGACCATGAACCAGCGGCCATCCGTATGCGAGATGATGATCGGCTCGCCGGGTGGGCTGCGATGCTGGGCGAGGCGCGTGGCGATGAATGAGTCGCGGTCGTGCTGCAGCGGCTCGAGATAGGGCGCGTTGGCCCGCAGCAACTCCTCGAAGCTCCGGCCGTGGAGCGGCTCGAGCGCCTTGAGGTGGGGGAACTGCTCGATGAATTTGGCGTTCCACGCCTCCAGCCGGTCGTCGGCGTCGTACAGTGCGAAGCTCTCGCCGGAACACTCGATGGCGTCGCGCAGCCGGGCCTCGGCGGTACCCAATGCCGCCTCGTGCAGGCGGCCGATCCAGTGGGCGAAGAGCAGCGCGGCGCCGGCGCAGAGCACCAGCACCGCGGCGAGCAACGCCGCTGCGCGCCGCCATTCGCTGAGCACCTCGTGCCGAGCGAGCCCCACCGTCACGGCAAGCGGCAGGTTGGCAAGTTGCCGGCAGGCGACGACGCGGACGATCGCGTCGGACTCGGTCGATACCGCCTCGTAGACCGCGGCACGCTGCTGGCCCCTGCACCGGGCATCGCCTGCAGGCATGGGATTGCCGATGCGGTCCTCCTGGGCCGGATAGCGGACGAGCCGGATGCCCCGGTCGTTCCACAGTGCCACCGCGCCGGCGGTGCCGACGTTGATACTGGCGAACGAGGCTGCGACGCTTGCCAAGTCCATTGTGGCGACAACGATGCCGCCGAACGATCCGTCAGGCCTGATGAAGGCGCGCGCCAAGCTGAAGCGCCAAACTCCTTTGGTGGCGCGCGCCTCGTAAGGCAGCGAGATGTAAAGCCCCATGCCGGGATTGTCGCGCAGCTTTTGGAAATACTCGCGGTCGCCGATATCGAGACGCGGCGTGCCTGGAATAGTCGAGGCCTCAGTGACGATACCGCGGGCGTCGATGACCCCGAGCCCTGAAGCCCCCGGCAGGCGCAGGCGGCGGCGGTGCAGCCATTCGGCATCGGCGACTATGGCACCCGGCGTATCGCTGCGCAGATCGGCCTCGACCAGCTGCGCCATCTCGACCAGGGCGTAGTCGATGAGGAGAAGCTTGCCGGCGACATCCTGCTCGAGTGTGGCGGCGAGGTTCTGAACGTCGCGCTCGGCCTGCTCGAGGGCTTTGCGGTGGCCGTGCCAGAGATCGAACGAGAACAGCGCCACGAGCAGCGCGATCAGGCCGACGGCAAAGGCGTACGCCCCGTTGCGTGTCCGCCAGCGGCTCAGGTTAGGCGTGAGTACGCGGCCCATTCCGTCGTGCGTCCATGGCGCATCCGCCGGCCGCAGGAGACCTGCGGCCGGAACTCTCCCGAGATCGCAGAGTGAGCGATGGAGATTAAGTTTTAGTGAATAGAATTAACCATTTGGGCCCTGGAATATGAGCCTCTAAGGCGCGTTCTCCTGGCGACCGGTCACCCCTTCAGCCACCCCCCCTGAGGAGACAGCACCATGAAGATCACTGCGCTCACGCTTGCCTTGGTTCTTGGTCTCGGTTTGACCGCGGCCTATGCCCAGGCACCCGCCAAGCCGGCGACCCCGGCTGCCGCAAAAGTCGACTGCAGCAAGGTCGAGAACAAGGGCCACGCCGACTGCAAAGCGCCCGGTCAGGTAAAGAAGTAAACCACGCGTTCAGACGACGGAAAGCCCGGGGCCCGACCCCGGGCTTTCCTGTCTGCCCAGTACTGTGCGAGAGCGAGCCGCGGTCATCCAAGCGTGCGGCTGATCCAAGCGCGCGGCGGGTCCGTATGACGGCCGTGTGTCGCGTGTGATTCGCGGGGCCGTGACATTCCGCCTTTGCCGCATGTCGTCCGCGAACATCGAGTCTGAATGTCTGCGCCACTCTTCCTCCGGTCTTGCCGGAACCTCTCTCCCTCCGGCGGTTGCTCTGCGACCGCGCCGTCCTGCGTCGTCGATGACCGAGATCCGTCGTCGTCAAGTGCGCGCCGCCGGCGACTTGCCAAGGCAAGCAAGGCCGCCCGATGAGCCCGCACGACACGTCCTATCCGATGAGCCGCCGCCGCCCGCTCCCCCTCGACGTGGCGGTGATCGGCTCGGGCATCGCCGGCCTGGCTGCGGCCTGGCTGTTGTCGAAGCAGTATCGCGTCACGCTGTACGAGAAGGAGTCGCGGCTGGGCGGCCACACCAACACCGTGCGAGTGCAGTTCGGAGGCCGCGAGATCGCTGTCGACACTGGCTTCATCGTCTATAACGAGGCCAATTATCCCAACCTTGTCCAGCTCTTTGCGCACCTTGGCGTGAGCACCCATGCGACCGACATGTCGTTCTCGGTCAGCCTGGATCGCGGCCGCTTAGAGTATCTCGGCGGCGAGTGGTCCGGCCTGCTGGCACAGCCCGCCAACCTGCTGCGCCCGGCCTACTGGCGGATGCTTGGCGACTGTCTGCGCTTCTTCCGCGAGGCGCCGTCGCTGCTCGCTACCCCTCCCGGCGCCGCCGATCCCACACTCGGCGACTATCTCGATTCAGCCGGTTATTCGCGCAGCTTCGTCGAGAATCATCTCCTGCCCATGGGTGCGGCCATCTGGTCGGTTCCCATGGAGCGCATGCGCGACTTTCCGGCGCGCAGCTTCGTGCGCTTTTTCGCCAATCACGGCCTGTTGCAGGCGACGCATCGTCCCAAATGGCGCACAGTGACCGGCGGCGCGGCCGAGTACGTGAACCAGATCGCCGCGGCGTTGTCCGGTGGGATGCGGCTGAGTGCGCCCGTGGTCGCCGTAAAGCCGGACGATCAGGGTGTCATCGTGCGCGACGCGCACGGCGGGGCAAGGCGCTTCGACCGGGTCATCATCGCGGCACACGCCGACCAGGCGCTAGCCATGCTGGAGAGTCCCACGGCGCAGGAGCGGCGCGTCCTTGGCGCCATGAGCTACCAGCCCAACCTCGCCGTCCTGCATCGCGACCCGGCTCTGATGCCGCGCCGCCGCCGCGCCTGGGCGAGCTGGAACTACATTGCCGAGCGTAGTACCGCCAACCGCGAGGCTGAGGGGTCACGCGGCGCCTCCGTCACCTACTGGATGAACCGGCTGCAGAAGCTAGATCCGGCCTGTCCGCTTTTCGTCTCGCTCAATCCGCTGCGTGCGCCGCGCGACGAGTTGACCGTCGCCGCCTTCGAGTACCAGCACCCTGCCTTCGATGCCGCGACGCTGGCGGCGCAGGCGGAACTCGCCTCGATCCAGGGCGTGCATAACATCTGGTTCTGCGGCAGCTGGTGCGGCTACGGCTTCCATGAGGATGCGCTAGCCTCGGGCCTGGCCTGCGCCGAGGCGCTTGGCGTGCGGCGGCCGTGGGCAGCGGGCGTCGAAGCGCCGCTGTCGGCGGCAGCCCGGGCGCGTGGCCTGCCCGCGCTGCGTCCTGTGCTGCTGCCAGGCTCGGGAGACTAGGCAGTATGCCGCAAAGCTGCCTCTACGAAGGCCAGGTGATGCACTGCCGCCTGCGGCCGGTGCGTCACCGTTTCGTCTACGATGTCTTCTCGCTGCTGTTGGATATCGACGAACTCGGCGCGCTGCATCGCCGGTTGCGCCTGTTCTCCTGCAACGGCTTCAACCTCTTCTCGTTCGACGAACGCGATCACGGGGCGCGCGACGGTTCGCCGCTGCGCTCCTGGGTCGAATCCCGGCTCGCGGCCCGTGATATCGATCTGGGCGGTGGGCGCGTCTTCATCCATTGCCTGCCGCGGCTGCTCGGCTATGCCTTCAATCCGCTGAGCCTCTATTGGTGCTACGACGGGAGTGGCGCGCTGCGAGCCATCGTCTACGAGGTGAAGAACACTTTCGGCGAGCAGCATGCCTATGTGCTGCCCACGCCTGAGGGGCATGCGGCTGGCACTTCTGTCCACCAGCGCGTGCGCAAGGATTTCTATGTCTCGCCCTTCATTCCCATGGAGGCCGAGTACCGGTTCAACGTCCGGTCGCCCGAGGAGAGGTTGTCGATCTTCATCCGCGAGACCGACGCTGAGGGCGACCTGCTGCTGGCCACCCAGACCGGCCGCCGGCAGGCCCTGACCGATCGGGCGCTGATTCGGGCCTTCCTCTCCTTTCCCCTCGTGACGCTCAAGGTGATTGGCGCTATTCACTGGCAGGCGCTGAAGCTCTGGTTAAAGGGCGTGCGGCTGCATCGACGGCCACCGGCACCGCTGGAGGAGGGACGTCGTGAGCCAAGAGCCGATTATTCTCTCGGAGAATGAGAGCCCCGCCGGGCTTTCGCACTTCTCGCGTCTTCTGTTCTCGGTCCTGCGTCGCATCCGGCGCGGCAGCCTGACCTTGGAGCTGGCGGACGGGCGGCGCTTCGTCTTTGCCGGCGAGGAACCGGGCCCGACCGCCACCCTGGTCGTCCACCGCCAACGTTTCGCTCGCCGCGCCATCCTCGGCGGCAACATCGGCTTCGCAGAGGCCTACATGGACGGCGACTGGGGAACCCCCGATCTCGCGGCGCTGCTCGAGCTCATGTGCATCAATGATTCGGTCGAGGACGCGCACTATCCACGCCGGCTGGCGTTGGCGGCTCACCGGCTGTGGCACTGGCTGCGTCCCAATTCGCGACGCGGTTCGAAACGCAACATTGCGGCGCATTACGACCTGGGGAACGAATTCTACCGGCGCTGGCTCGACCCCAGCATGACCTATTCTTCGGCCGTGTTTCCCGCCACGGCCATGGGGAGGGCGGGCGACCTGACCGAGGCGCAGTACAACAAGTACCGGCTGATCTGCGAGAAGCTGGCGCTTGCCCCCGGCCAGCGCCTGTTGGAGATCGGCTGCGGCTGGGGTGGCTTCGCCGCCTTTGTGGCGCGTGAGTTCGGCGCCAAGGTCACTGCCATCACGGTGTCGAAGGAGCAGCTCGCCTTTGCACGAGCGCGCATCCAGCGCGAGGGCCTGGCCGACAATGTCGAGGCGCGCTTCATCGATTACCGGGATCTCTCGGGCACCTTCGATCGCATCGCCTCGATTGAGATGTTCGAGGCGGTCGGCGAGAACTACTGGCCGGCTTTCTTCGACAAGGTGCGCGAGAACCTGGCGCCCGGCGGCCGCGCGGCCCTGCAGGTCATCACGATTGCCGACACGTGGTTCGAGCGCTATCGCCGTGGCGTCGATTTCATCCAGCGTTACATCTTTCCCGGGGGCATGCTGCCCAGCGCTACGGCGCTGGAGCGCGAGACCAA
>VGEI01000255.1 GCA_016869415.1 Alphaproteobacteria bacterium | reverse complement strand
TCAATGGCTAAGATCGAAAAAGAGCTTATGTCTTATGGGATTAGAGGACTTGGTTAAGCCGCGGGCAGGGTTGTCGCCGGGAGAATTTCGCCGGTTTTTGTGGCGCCAGCATGTTCGTTTTATGTTCTAATTCGGCCTAGACGCGCAGGGCTTTGAAATCGCTTGCATATCAGTGAAATAAAAACGCCAGGCGGCCTGTAAGCCGGGTTCTGTCCCGTCGCCTTGCGGCGGCGGTGATGACCATTCCTCTGGGACGCCTGTCACCAGGCGCCTCGCGCGACCGACCCGGGCGGCGGCCCGGAAACAGGCTTGCCGGTCTTACGACCGGCGTGCCGCCCCTATTTGGTCTTGCTCCGGGTGGGGTTTGCCTTGCCACCCCTGTTACCAGGGGTGCGGTGCGCTCTTACCGCACCGTTTCACCCTTACCGGCCGGGCCGAAGCCAGACCGGCGGTCTGTTCTCTGTTGCACTGTCCCTGGGGTCGCCCCCGCCGGGCGTTACCCGGCACCCTCGTCTCCGTGGAGCCCGGACTTTCCTCGATCCCATCAGCTTTTTAGGGCTGGCGACACCGCGGTCATCCGGCCGCCTGGCGATTGTTAGGTAAGCGTCCGCAACCTAGCCGTCAACGGCGTGCAGCAGGGCGTCGAGCCGGGCAAGCGTCCCGGCATCGAGCCGGCCGTCGAAGCGCTCCGGGCGGAAATGGCGCTGGAAGGCGACAAGCACGCGCCCGGTCTGCGCGTCGAGCGTGCCGTGCGTCGGCACGTCGTAGCCCCAGCGCGCCAGCTTGGCCTGCGCGTCGGCGATGGCGGGATCGCGCTCGCCCGGTTTGAACGTCCGGCCGCGCGAGGCGGCGCGGGTCGTGGGCCACAGGCCTACCCCCTTGCTGGCGAGGTAGGACCAGTCGAAGAGCTCGCCCGGGTCCTCCTTGCGCTCGGGCGCCACGTCGGAATGGGCGACGACGTTGCGCGTCGGGATCGGATGCCGGCCCAGGATGTCCCGCGCCAGATCGCGCAGAGCCGCCATCTGTTTCGCCGGAAAGGAGCGATAGCCGAACTCGTGGCCGGGATTGACGATCTCGATACCGATCGAACGGGCGTTGACGTCGCGATGGCCGCGCCAGCAGCCCACACCGGCGTGCCAGGCCCGCCGTTTCTCAGCGACCAGACGGAAGACGCGGCCGTCTTCCTCGACGACATAGTGCGCGCTGACTTTGGCCGAGGCGTCGCACAGCCGGCCCAGTGCTGCCGCCCCGGTCGGCATGCCGGTGTAATGCAGGACCAGCATGTCGATAGGCGTACCGGCCGGCCGGGCGTCGTGATTGGGCGAGGGATGCTCGATCAGGCTCATGCGTCCGGCTTTGCAGGCGCCGCTGGGCGCCAGAGCACGATGATCCCCACGCCGGCCAGCGTCGCGGCGCCGCCGATTACCGCCGGCCAGGTCAGGGTCTCGCCAAGCAGCACGACGCCCGCCAGGACACCAAGCACGGGGCAGAGAAGCGTCACAGGCATGACCTGGTTGACCGGGTAGAGACGCAAGAGACGATACCAGATCGCGTAGGAGACGATCTGCACCATCACCGCCATATAGAGCACGGCAAAGATCACGGCACTCCAGTCGGCCTGGGCCAGCGCCTCGCGCTGCCCGGACTCAAGCGCCAGCGACGTGATCAGCAGCTGGGGTGCGGCAAACAGGCCGAGATAGGCGTTAAGCGAAAACCCGTCGACCGGCCCCAGCGCCTTGATCTGGATATTGGCCAGCGCCCAAACCATGCCGGCGAACATCACGAAGCCCACCGCCAGGAGGTCGGCCGTCAGACGCGGCTCGCCCATCATGATGGCGACACCGGCGAACGCCACCGCCATGCCGAGGCCGCGCACCCAGCCGAGCCGCTCGCCGTAGATCACGGCGGCAACGGCGGCGGAGAACGGCACCTGCAGCTGGGTCAGAATCGCGGTCGTACCTGCATCGAGGCGGGCCATGCCGGTGAACATGAAGGCATAGTGGACGGTGCCGAGCGAGAGCGAGAGCAGCGCGATGCGCTTGAGCCGGCCGCGTGGAATCTGGACGAACGGCAGGAGGAGCAGCGCGACGGCGCCGAAGCGCATGGCCATGAGCAGAATGGCCGGCAGCTCCGCCAAGCCGAACTTGGCGACGACGAAATTGACGCCCCAGATCAGCATGACGACGACGGCAAGGAAGAGGTCGAACGGCTTCATCGGGGCGCGGTCAGCATAGACGCGTCCCGCCGGCGCCGCCACGCGATGCGCGCATCGGCCGGCCGCGCGGCGCGCATGGCCGCACGGTCAGTGATCGTTCAACGCCTGCCGCAGCCGGGCTTCGTTGTCGGTCTGAGCCGGCGTCTCGACCTCGACCACGACGCGCGCGATCCGGCCGGTGAAGCGGAACGGCGCCTTGTAGTCGGGCGTCACCGGCAGGCCGCTGTCGTAGCCGCAGCACAGGCCCTCGCCGGCCGTCTCGATCACCGCCGGCACGGTGCGCGGAATCTCGCCCTCGCCGACCTGGCGATCGTCGACGAACAGGGCGCCGGTGCCGCGATACTCGCCCGTCCGGGTAAAGCGGAAGCTCAGAAGGTGCGCGCCCGGCGGAATCGTCTCGCCCGAGCTGATCTTGTACTCGGCGAGGCCGAGATAATTGTGCACGTAGTGCAGCCGCCGATCCTTCACGTAGAGCGAATAGCCGGCGAACCAGCTGCCATGGGCGAGCAGCACGCCCTCCGCTCCCGCTTCGGGAATTTCCACCTCGGCCACAATGCTGTGCGAGCGGTTCTTGAGATTGATCGCCGTGTATTCGAGCTGCGGCGCCGCGCCCGGATAGTAGACGCGGCGCGTATCGGTGCCGGCTGCTCCCGGCTTGCGCTCACCCATGCGCGCCTGCATGCGCGCATCGAGCGGCAGCACGTTGTATTTCTCCGCCTCCACCCACCACAGCTTTACTAGCTCGGCGAGCTTGTCGGGGTGCTTGTCCGCCAGATCCTCGCTTTCCGAGAAATCTCCGTCGACGTGGTAGAGCTCCCAGCGCTGCGCCGCCAGCATCTCCTCGGTCAGCTCCACGCCCTGCGGCTGCTCGACCACGGCCTTCCAGCCGTCGCACCACAACGCACGCGAGCCGATCATCTCGTAATACTGGACCTTCTTGCGTGTCGGAGCGCTTGCCTTGTCGAAGCTGTGGGCGAAGCTCACACCTTCGAGCGGGCGCTGCTGCACGCCGTTCAGCAGCGCGGGTGCTTCGAGGCCGAGCGCCTCGAGCACCGTCGGCGTCACGTCGACCACATGGGTGTATTGGCCGCGCACCTCACCATGCGCACGGATACCTTTCGGCCAGTGGACGATAAGCGGATCACTCATCCCGCCCTGATGGAGAAATCGCTTCCAGCGGCGCAGCGGCGTATTGCCGGCCCAGGCCCAGCCCCAGGCATAGTTGGGATACGAGGTGACGCCGCCCCAGGAATCGAGATGGGCGAGGTTCTGCGCGACCGTCGCCTCGACGCGGTTGGGGAATTGCAGCTCATTGAACGAGCCGTGCACGCCGCCCTCGGAGCTGGCGCCGTTGTCGGAGGCGGCGAGGATCAACGTGTTGTCGAACTCACCGATGCGCGCCATGAAATCGACGACCCGGCCGATATGGTGGTCGGTCTGCTCGAGGAAGGCGGCGTAGACCTCCATCTGGCGGGCGTAGAGGCGTTTGGCGTCCGCACCCAGCGAATCCCATTCCGGTACATAGGGCGGGCGCGGCGGCAGGCGCGTCTCCGGCGGCACGATGCCGCTGGCGAGCTGACGCGCAAACACTTCTTCGCGCCAGCGGTCCCAGCCTTTGTCGAAACGGCCGCGATAGCGCTCGATCCAGTCGGGCTCGACATGATGCGGCGCGTGCCCGGCACCGGGGCAGTAATAGAGGAAGAACGGCTTGTCGGGCGCTACGGCGCGCAGATCGGTGATGTACTCGATGGCGCGGTCCGCCATGTCGGCGTTGAAGTGATAGCCTTCCTCCGGCGTGCGCGGCGGGTCGATGTAGTGGTTGTCGTGCACGAGCGCCGGCGCCCACTGGCTGCTCTTGCCGCCGAGGAAGCCGTAGAAACGTTCGAAGCCGCGGGCTAGCGGCCAGCGCGCCTTGGAAGCGCCAGCGGCGTATTCGCTGGCCAGCGTCAGGTGCCATTTGCCGATGGCGAAGGTTGCGTAACCGGCGTCGAGCAACATCTCCGAGAGGAAGCCGTTCTCGCGCGGGATCATGCCGTTGTAACCGGGATAGCCGGTGGCCATCTCCTGGATGATGCCGACCCCGTTGGAATGATGATTGCGGCCGGTAAGCAGGCAGGCGCGGGTGGGCGAGCAGATGGCCGTGGTGTGGAAGTCGCGATAGCGCAAGCCGCCGGCGGCGAGACGGTCGAAGGTCGGCGTGCCGATGTCGGCGCCGAAACAGCCAATCTGGGCGAAGCCGACATCGTCGAGCAGCACGATGAAGACGTTGGGCGCGCCGGGCTTCGCCTGTTTTCCCACCGGCCAGGCGGGAGTCGAATCGCGTGCCGTGCGGCGGATTGTGCCGCTGAACGGCGTGCCCGGTGGATAGGTCTTCGGATCGTTCACGATGTTGTCCTTAGGGTCAGGCGGGTGAGGTCGGCGGAGACTAGCATCCGGCTCGTTGTCGGGCCTCCCGATTCCCGAGGGCCGTCTCTCTTGCCGCAAAGCAGGGCTTGGCTCCGCGGTCCCGCCCGATACGCGTCTTTCCAAGCCAGGGGTCTTCTGGTTCAATCGCTGAAACACGGTTGAGCACGGGAGGACATCATGCGGCGTCTGTCTGCGATTGTGATCGGCTTGTTCATGCTGCCGGGGCTGGCCCTGGCGCAGGCGCCGAGCGGCAAGGTGACCGTCGTCACCTCCTTCGCCAAGGATGTCACCGATCCCTTCAAGAAGGCGTTCGAGGCCGCGCATCCGGGCGCCACGCTCGAGGTGCAGAACCGCAACACCAACGCGGCGGTGAAGTTCATCGAGGAGACGAAGGCCAACAACCAGGTCGACCTGATGTGGGCCTCGGCCCCCGACGCCTTCGAGGTGCTCAAAGGCAAGAAGCTGCTGCAGGCCTACAAGCCAAAGGCGACGGGCATCCCGGAGAAGGTCGGCTCCTATCCGATCAACGACCGCGACGGCATGTATTTCGGTTTCGCCGCCTCGGGCTACGGCATCATGTGGAACGAGCGCTATGCGCGGGCCAACAAGCTGCCCGATCCCAAGGAGTGGCAGGATCTCGCCAAGCCGGCGTTCTATGACCATGTGTCGATCGCAGCACCCTCGCGCTCCGGCACCACGCACCTGACGATCGAAACGGTCCTGCAGGGTGAGGGCTGGGAGAAGGGCTGGCGCACGGTTAAGGAGATGGCCGGCAATTTCCGCAACGTCACAGAGCGCTCCTTCGGCGTGCCGGAGGCGGTGAACTCGGGTCAAGTCGGTGTCGGCATCGTCATCGACTTCTTCGCCTTCGCG
>VGEI01000254.1 GCA_016869415.1 Alphaproteobacteria bacterium | reverse complement strand
AGCCGACGACTGCCGCCCACGCCGCGAACAGGTAGAAGAACAGCACCGGCGTGTCGGCCACGAAGGCGTCAACCCGAAATACGGCGAGCAGCGGCGGGCTGATGGCCAGCACGCCGAGCAGGAACAGTGCGATCAGCCGGTCGCTGGTCCGGGTGTCCCGCATGGCCCTTTCCCCGTCAACGGCCTTGCTTCGCCGGCCGCACGCTAAAATTGCTCCTGCCGCAGGCGGATATCCAGCGTCATGTTGGAGGCGCGCACCAGGCCGCCCAGCGTGGTAATGCCGCGTGCCTCCAGCAGGTCGAGCTGTCGAACGAACACAGCAGCCGTGACTAGGGCGTCGCCCAGCGCCGAGTGGCGGCCGGTGACTTCCACCCCCAGGCGCCGGGCGATGCCATCGAGGTTGTGGTCGCCGAAATCAGGGTAGAGGAACATCGAGATCAGCATCGTATCCAGCGCCATCATGGCGAAGCGCTGGCCGGTCTCCGACTCTTTCAGCTTGATGAACTTCAGGTCGAAGGCCGCGTTGTGCGCGACCAGAACGCCGTCGCCGACGAAGGCGCGGAACTGTGGCAGGGCGACGCCGATCGGCGGCGCGCCTTCGACCATGGCGTCTGTGATGTTGTGGAAGCGGGCGGATTCGGGCGGAATCGGCCGTCCGGGGTGGACGAGCCGGCCGAAGGTCTCGCCGGTGAGGATGCGGCCGTTGACGATACGCACCGCGCCGATGGCGATGATCTCGTCGCCTTGCGAGGGGTTCAGACCGGTGGTCTCGGTGTCGAACACGACATAGGGCACGCTGCGCAGCGGCCGGTTCTCGAGGCTGCGGTCGGGCGGCGTGAGATGCATCAGATCGAAATCATAGAATTGCGGTCGCGCCGGCAGCGGGCCCTCCGGCGGCAGGCGGAACTGGATGCGCGTTGGGGCGGGCAGGGGCAGGCGCAGCACTGCTCGTTGGGCCGCGGTCGCCGGACGGCTCCACATCTCGCTGCCGTGGCGGGCCAGCACGTCGCCGAGTGTCGGCGCGCCCAGCGCCTCTGGCAGAGGCTCGCCAAGCCAGTTGCTCAACGCCGCCTCGGGAATGGGTGCGCCCTCCCAGGCGACCTCGACATAGACGCGCCGGTCACCCAGGAGCGCCTCAATGTCAAATCGGCTTTGTCCGGTGGCGTTGACCAAGTTGCGCAGCAGCTTGTCGAGTGCGATGACCAGCGAATGGCTGTCGCCGTGCAGCCAGAGCGGCACGCCAACCATGGTGACCGCTGGCCCGTTCGTGTCGGCGAGGCGGCGGATGATGCAGTTGAGCAGATCGACCGAATGGATGTCGGCCAGGGGCCATAGTCCGGCGGTCAGTTCGCGGTTTTCGCGGTCGACGGCCTCCAGCCGGTGCCCCAGGCCTTCGGCTTCACGGGCGATTACCCGCTCGAACTCCCGCCGTTCCGCCGGGCCAATGTCGGGGAAGCTAGCCAAAGTTTCCGAGGCGGCACGGAGGTTAGCCAGGGGCGAGCGCAGGCCTTCGGTGGCGGCGCGCAGCAGGCGGTCTCGCTGGTTGAGCTCGGCGATGTCCCGCGTCACATCGGAGAGCGTGAGAATGTAGCCGTTCGGCAGGCTGTTGCCGCCGACGATCAGGGTCATGCGGCCGCGCAGTAGGGTGCGGGCGTCGACGGTGGCGCAGACCAGCGGCGCTGTCGGCTCGCCGCTGGCTTCGGTCGGCGCGCGGTGGATGAGGCGATCGAGCGTGTGCAGCACCGGCTCACGGGTGACGAGGTTGAAGAGCGAGCGGCCTAGCCCCAGTTCGCCGGCAACCGCGAGCAGCGACAGGGCTACCTGGTTGTAGAGAAGGATGCGGTGGTCGAGGCTGCACACCAGCACGCCCTCGCTGAGGTCGCGCAGAATGCCTTCGAGCAGCCCTTTCTGTTCGTCGAGCCGTCGGGTGGCGGCAGCCACCGAGCTCTCACTCTTCGCCTTGGCGGCGGCCAAGCGCCGGGTCAGCGCGTTCACGACCTGGGGCAGCGGTGCATAACCTGGGTAGTGCGCAGGCTCGATCTCGGTGTCGCGGGCTGCCTCGGAGAGGAAGCGGATCTCTGCCGTCAGGGCGGCTACGGGCCGGATGAACAGCCAGTCGACAGCCAGGCCGGTGATGGCCAGGCCGGTGAGAACGACTACTATCGCCACCGCGATCAGCCCGCCGCCGCGATCATCGCCGGGCACGGCAGCGGCGAGGCCGGCGAGCAGGACAAAGGAGAGGGCCGCAGCGGCAGCGAGGCCGATAGCGAGGCGGCTCCGCAGTGCGGAACGCTGGCGCTCGAGGTCGGAGCGCGCCATGCGGCGGATCAGGCGGCCGCGGGACCGAGGAGCCGCTTTACCCGCTCGACCAGCTCGCGGGTCGAGAAGGGCTTGGTCACGTATTCGTCGGCGCCCATGGCCAGGCCTTTCTCCTGCTCGACGTCGCGGCTACGCGCCGTGAGCATGATGATCTTGATCCGCTTGCCGCCGGGGCGGGAGCGGATGGTCTGGCAGACATCGTAGCCGTTGCGCCCCGGCATCATCACGTCGAGCAGGATCAGATCCGGCGTGCTTTCCTCGACGGCAGCCAGGGCCGCGTCTCCGTCCCGCGCCACGCGCACGTCGAAACCCGCCTGCTTGAGCAGGAACTCGATCGACAGAACGATATTCGGTTCATCGTCGACCACCAGAATCGACTGCTTCTTGGTCATGGAACTTCCAAATTCCGCGGTCGGCGGTCACCCCTATGGCCGGGAGCTTAGCGCCGGCCACGCGTTCCTGTCACGGGTGGGTGCGTGATATAACCCGGCGCATGAACGAGAATTCCAGCGCCAGTCCGGCTCCGATCCCCGTTTCGGTCATCACTGGCTTCCTGGGCAGCGGCAAAACGACGCTGCTCGGCAAGCTGCTGCGCCATCCCGGCATGGCCGATACCGCAGTTATAATCAACGAGTTCGGCGAGATCGGCCTGGATCACCAGTTGTTGGAGGCGGCCAAGGACGAGCCGGTCGTGATGAGCAGCGGCTGCCTATGCTGCACGGTACGCAGCGACCTCGTCGATACGCTGCGCGGACTATGGCTCAAGCGCGTGCGCGGCACAATTCCGCAGTTCAAGCGGGTGGTCATCGAGACTACCGGCCTCGCCGACCCAGCTCCCATCCTTCACACCCTGATGGAGGATCCGGTCGTCCAAGCCTATTACAGCCTAGACGGCGTTATCACCACGGTCGATGCGCTCAACGGCGAGTGGCAGCTTGATGCCCAGATGGAGTCGGTCAAGCAGGCGGCCGTGGCCGACCGCATCGTCCTGACCAAGGCCGACATCACGCGACCCGAGACCGTGGCCGGGCTTGAGCGCCGGCTGCACCATCTCAACCCCGCGGCGCCGATCCTGCCGGCGGTGCAGGGGGAGATCGAGCCGGCGCGGCTGTTCGATACCGGTCTCTACAACCCGGCGACCAAGACCGTTGACGTCCAGGGCTGGCTGCGGGCTGAGGCATATGGGGGCGGGCACGATCATCACCACGATCATGGGGGTGATCATGACCATAGTCACGATCATGACCATGCCCGCCTCGACGTGAACCGGCACGACGCTCGCATCCGCGCGCACTGCCTGACGCTTGACGAACCGCTCGACTGGGAATCGTTCAGCCTGTGGATGGGCTCGCTGGCCAGCCATCACGGCGAGAAGCTGCTGCGGGTGAAGGCGATCCTCAACGTCCTCGGCGAGGAGGGGCCGGTGGCCATCCATGGGGTGCAGCACATGTTCCACCCGCCGGCGCGCCTGCCGGCCTGGCCTGATGCCGACCGGCGCTCCAAGCTGGTGTTCATCACGCGCGACCTGTCGCGGGACTTCCTCGAGACGTCGCTGGCCGAGTACCGGGCACAGGTCGCCAAGGCGGCGGCGATGGCCGGCGCCGCCCCCAAGCGCTAGGCGGACCTAGAAGCTGAACGCTGCCGCAATCTGAGCAAGCCATACCGTCCGGTCGGTTCGATCGGCCGTACCCAAGCTCTGCTTGAGGCCACTGCGTGCCTTGCCCGCACCCAGCACCGGCACGACAGTCAGCCCCTTCACCGGCGTCTCCCATTCGGCGTAGAGGTTGATCTCGTCCATGATGCCCTTGTTGGTGACGTTCGCCGTCTGGCGCGGCTCGTTGAAGTTGAACCGGTAGAGGATCACGCCGGCGCGCAACGTATCTTCGATCGGCACGGCCTTCAAATGGACCTGGTGGACGTTGAGGTTGCTGTTGCCGAGCCCGGTGTAGCGCCCGTAGATCTCGCCCTGCGTCCAGGTGCCGAGGCCACGCGGGCCGTTGCCGGGGAAGAGCGGATCCCAGGACTTGTCGGTCTGGTCGTTGGGGTTGCCGTCGCCGCTGAAGCGGGCGTAGCGATAGCCGAGACGCGGGCTCCAGGGTAAATCGCGCAGCGTGTATTGCGGCTCGAGATACCAGGCGTCCGCGCGCACCTTGTGCCGCGCCTTGTCGTTGCGCTGGATGCCGTATTCCCCGTAGAGCGAGAAATCCGGCAGCATCGGCAAGACGGCACCGCCGATGCGGGCAGAATAGACCTCGAGCCCGTCGCGGTTGGCGCCGAGCGCCGAGCCGTTGCCGCTGCCGACGAAGGAGAAGTTGCGGCCGGCCGTTGAATCCGCCTCGGTGAACTTCAACGCCATCAGGCCGGCGTACCATTTGCGCTCGTCGTACTCCGTGCGGCCATGGTCCGCATGGCTGGATTCGAACCACTCGAGATTGGCGCCGAAGAACTCCGAATGCGGACTGTCGCTGTCGCGGGTCAGCGTCTGGTCGACGACCGCGCGTGCGTGGAACAGATCGGCGCGCACGGGCGCCGTGTTGATCCGGGCAACGGCCGTCTGCTCGAAGGCTGTGCGCGGGCCCAGCACAGAGGCGGCGCGGCGGCCGCCATTGGCCGTACCCTCGAGGATCATGAAGCCGTCGCCTATACGGATCGACTGGCGGCCGGCCGAGAGATCGAGCGCGTCCCCGCCGAGAGCCGCGAACAGGTCGCCGGATTTCCAGCCAATGGCCGCGTCCTCAAGCAGAAGCTTCTCGGGCCGGTAGGCGGTAGGCGACGGGTTGGCGGCGTCCCCGTCACCACGTGTCCCGGCGCCGATGACGCTGAACAGGCCGTAGGCGGCACCCGATCCCTGCAGGTCGTATTCCATGCCGAGTGACGGTTTGACGAAGAACTCAAGCCAGTTGCGCGTGCCTTTGCGCGGACCGTCGGAGTCGTTCGCTGTGCTGCCGAGGCCGAAATTCGTGTTCGAGGCGTGATAGGCGCCGAGCGCGGCGTCGAGCATCAGGTTAAGCGAGAAGTTGCCGGCTTCGACTTTGAAGCCGCGCTCTTGGTCCTCTGAGGCGCTGGCGGCTGTGGCGCCGAGGCCGAGGGCCAGCGCCGCCAGCACGGCGCGCATTCTGTTGTAACGCATGGTCGATCCCCTTGAGCAGCCCGTTGGACAGGCGCTCTTAATAACGTTATATTAT
>VGEI01000253.1 GCA_016869415.1 Alphaproteobacteria bacterium | reverse complement strand
CCAGCGGTACCAGCGAGAAATCGGGCAGCAAGCGCTGCAGGAACGGCAGATGCACCTCGAGGCTGTGCTCCGCCTTGTGGGCGTCGTCGCGCACCGTGACATTCGGATTGGCCCGCAGGGCGAGTGCGGCGGCGGGATCGATGGGAATGTCGCCCAGCGGCGTGCGGAAGGCGCCGGCCGAGGGCAGCGCCAGACCCTTGAACCAGTCGCGGTGCGCCGGCCCGAGCAGGACCACGCGGCGGATGGTGTCACGCGCCGGCCGAAGCCTCGCATAGGCGGTGGCAGCGATCGGCCCGGAATAAGGGTAACCGGCATGGGGAACGATGAGGGCCTTAGGAACCGGTCCGGTCACGGCCGGAACACCGGCGAGCAGCCTGTCGACTTCCGCCGCCAGCACCGCGGCGGCGGCCGGATAGAACAGCCCGGCCACGGCGGGCGCCCGAACTGCGGCTGAGGTAGACTGCATGTGCCCTCCGCGACCGGCAGCCCCTGTTTTACCCGCCGATCATTCCCTACTTCAGCGGTAGAGATGTCAAGCGACCTGTCGAGCCTGACCCTATCCGGCGAGCTCAACGACCCCTCGATCGTGCCGGGGCGGTACTGGCATCTTCTGGCTGACGGGCGGCTGCAATGCGACGTCTGCCCGCGCTTCTGCAAGCTGAACGAGGGCCAGCGCGGCCTGTGCTTCGTGCGCGCCCGGCAGAACGACCACATCGTGCTGACCACCTACGGCCGCTCCTCCGGCTTCTGCATTGACCCGATCGAGAAGAAGCCGCTCGCCCATTTCCTCCCTGGCACGCCGGTGCTCTCCTTCGGCACGGCCGGCTGCAACCTGACCTGCAAATTCTGCCAGAACTGGGACATCTCCAAGTCGCGCGAGACCGACACGCTGGCCGACGGCGCTTCGCCGCAGATGCTGGCCCGCGCCGCCAAGGCACTGGGTTGCCGCTCGGTCGCCTTCACCTACAACGACCCGACCATCTTCCTCGAATATGCCGTCGACACGGCGATCGCCTGCCGCGAGCTGGGCATCAAAACGGTGATGGTTTCGGCCGGCTACATCACGCCTGACGCCCGGGCCGAGCTCTATCGCCACGCCGACGCGGCCAATATCGACCTCAAGGCCTTCAGCGAGGAGTTCTACCGCAAGGTCTGCGGCGGGCATCTGCAGGACGTGCTCGACACGCTCGAATACCTGGTCAAGACCACGCGCTGCTGGACCGAGATCACCACCCTGCTCATCCCCGGCGAGAACGACGCGAACGCCGAGATCGAAGCGATGTCGCGCTGGATCATGGACAGGCTGGGGCCGTCGGTGCCGCTGCATTTCTCGGCCTTCCATCCCGACTACAAGATGCTCGATCACCCGCCGACACCCAAGGAGACGCTGCTGCGGGCGCGCGACATCGCCATGAAGAACGGCCTGCGTTACGTCTACGTCGGCAACGTCCACGACGAGGTCGGGGACAGCACCTATTGTCACGGCTGCGGCGACCGGGTGATTGGCCGGGACTGGTACGCGCTCACCGGCTGGAGCCTGACCCAGGACGGGCACTGCCGGCGCTGCGGCACGCGTTGTGCGGGCGTGTTCGACGGCCCCGCTGGCAACTGGGGCCGCAAGCGGCAGCCGGTCGACATGCGCCGCTTCGCGGCGGCGACGCGCCTCTAGTCTTTATAGGACGGGTCGACGCGGTCGATCATCCGGGTGAGTGCGGGCCAGTCGCGCTGCGCCGAGGGGCGGTTCGGCCGCTCGAACTGCATCGCCACCTTCTCCGCCACCGCGTCGCCGCCGAGAATCAGCTCGACCCCGGCCGACTGCGCGACGATCTGGGCCTCGCAGGAGCGCTGCAGGTAGTACATGAAATCGAAGGCCTCGCGCACCGTGCGCCCGCAGGTCAGCAGGCCGTGGTTGCGCAGGATGAGCACATACTTGTCGCCGAGATTCTTCTGCAGGCGGTCGCGCTCGTCGACATCGAGGGCAACACCCTCGTAGTCATGATAGGCGACGCGGTTGTGGAAGCGCATGGAGTGCTGGTTGAGCATCAGCAGCCCCTGCTTCTGGCTGGAGACGGCCATGCCGGCGGCGGTATGCGTGTGCAGCACGCAGTCGATCTCCGGCCGCACCATGTGGATGGCGCTGTGAATGACGAAGCCGGCCGGGTTGATGCCGAGGTCCGTGGGATCGTCGAGCAGGTTGCCCTCGTGGTCGACCTTGACCAGGTTCGAGGCCTTGATCTCGTCGAACATCAGACCGTAGGCGTTGATCAGGAAGTGATCCGGCTCGCCGGGCACGCGCGCCGAGATGTGGGTGTAGATCATGTCGGTCCAGCGGAAATGGGCGATCAGCCGGTAGCAGGCGGCGAGATCGACGCGCGTCTGCCATTCGGCAGGGCTGACGCGCTCGCGCAGGGTTTTGCGGCTGACCGGCTTCTTGACGACGTTGGTGGCCATGGCTGTCCCTCGTAGGCTTTAGCTGAGATTAAAGTCCTTCAGCGCCTGCTGGCGCAACTTGTGTTTTTGCACCTTGTTGCTGCCGGTCATGCCCACACCCTCGAAGCATCCGATGACCCGCAGATAGCGTGGCACCTTGAAGTTGGCGCAGCGCGCCCGGCACCACTCGATCAGCTCCGGCGGCTCGGCCGTCTGGCCCTCGTTGAGGATGACATAGGCGGCGGGCACCTCGCCCAGCCGCTTGTCAGGCACGCCGATGACCTGGGCCTGTTTGACTTTCGGGTGGCCGTGCAGCACCTCCTCGACATCGGCCGGGGCGACGTTCTCGCCGCCGACTCGGAAGATGTCCTTGGCCCGGCCGATGAAGCGCAGGCGTCCCTGCCAGTCGAGCACGCCCATGTCGCCGGTGCGCAGCCAGCCGCCCGCCAGCAGCGCCTTCGCCGTCTCTTCGGGCTTATTGTAGTAACCCTTCATCACGCTCCAGCCGCGGATCTGAATCTCGCCTTGCGTGCCGGCCGGCCGCAGCGCGCCGCTCTCGACGTCGCAGATGCGGATTTCCAGACCCGGATGCGTGCGGGTGATCCCGGCCAGGCGGTCAGCGAGCGGCTCGTCATGGCCGGTCATGATGATGTTGGGCGAGGCCTCCGAGAGGCCGTAGGCGTAGACCAGATCCTTGAGCCCCAGCCGGTCATGGGCCTGCTGCATGACCTCGATGCCCGCCGCGGCCCAGCCGCCGCGCAAGGACAGCGGATACTCGCCGCGCTTCGGGTGGTTCATCACCATGAGGAAGATGGTGTCGTTGCCGGAAATCAGGGTGCAGCGCTCGCGCGACATCAAGGCGAGCGCTTCGTCGGCGTCGAATACCGGCAGGGTGACGAGGCAGGCACCGCCGGCCAGCGCCGCCAGGATCGCCAGGGTCGTGCCGGCGACGTGATAGAACGGCCGCGGGCTGAAATAACGGTCCTCCGGCCGGATGCCGATCCGCGCGGCGGCGTTGGCGGCATTGCGCAGCATGTTGTCGTGGGTGAGCATCACGCCCTTGGGCTCGGCGGTGGTGCCGGAGGTGTACTGGATCAGCGCCACGTCGGAGGGCTCGACCGCGCTGTCGAACGCCGACGCCGGCGCTTCGAGCCGCGAGAACGGCACAGCTCCCTTCGGCACGTCGCCGCCGCGCACGATGACCTGCGCCAGTTTCGGCAGCGACCCGCCCGGCAAGGCGCGATCGATGGCCGGCTCGACGGCCCGCAGCATGGCGATGAAGTCGATCTTGAGGAAACGGTCGCTGAGCACCAGGGCGCGGGCGTCCGACTGCGCCAGGCAGTAGCGCAGCTCGGCCTCCTTGAAGCGGGTGTTGACCGGCACCACTACGGCGCCGATCAGCGCGCAGCCGTAGAAGACGGCGAGCCAGTCGGCGGCGTTCTCCATGCAGACGGCGACATGGTCGCCGCGCCGGATCCCCAGCCCATGCAGGCCGGAGGCGGCCCGGCGCGCGGCCTCGAGCAGTCCGCTATAAGTGAGACGCCTGCCGCCGATGACTGCTGCCTCGGCTTCTGGCTGGTGCCGTGCCACCTCCGCCAGCGCGGCCCCGAAGGTGCGCGGCGTCCAGGGTTCGAGATGCTGGCTCAAGAATCCGCCGGTCATGACCCAAGACTATGAATGCTATGGCAAAACAACAACGGCTATCCTACGGTCAGGAGCGCCTTTCTGGCGAGTGTGGGGAGTGGTGGCCGAGCGCGTCGTTCTCTGTGAGTGTTTTGCCCGCGACGGGCTGCAGCACGAGAGCGAATTCGTGCCGACGACGCACAAACTGGCGCTGGTCGAGCGCTTTGCCTCGCTGGGTTTCAGCCGGGTCGAGGCGACGTCCTATTCCAATCCCAAAGTCATACCGCAATTCGCCGATGCCTCGGACATGCTGAGGGCACTTAAGCGCCGCGACGGCGTCTACTACAAGGCAACCTGCGCCAATCTGAAGGCGGTGGAGCGGGCGGTCACCGACCTCACTGCCGGGTTCGGTGTCAACGAGATCAGCCTGCTGGTCTCGGCCACGGAATCGCACAGCCAGCGGAACCTCAAATCGTCGCGCGCCGATCAATGGGCGAAGATCGCCGAGATGGCCGGTGCCGCCGGCAACCGCTTCCGGCTGATCGGCGTCATCTCCGTCGCCTTCGGCTGCCCGTTCGAGGGTGCGGTCGATCCCGGCGTGGTGGTCGACGATGTGCGCCGCTTCCGCGATCTCGGCGTCAGGCACGTGGCGCTGGGCGACACTACAGGCCACGGCACGCCGCGCTCCATCGCCGCCCTCTTCCGCCGGGTCGTCGCCGAGCTGCCGCATGTCACACCGATCGCCCATCTCCACGATACCCGCGGCACGGGCCTGGCCAACTGCGTAGCCGCTTTCGATGCCGGAGTCCGCCATTTCGATTCGTCGTTCGGCGGTGTGGGCGGTCATCCCGCGCAGGTGAAGTACGGCGGCGGCTATACCGGCAATGTCTCCACGGAGGATCTGGTGGCGATGTTCGAGGGCATGGGCATCTCGACCGGGCTCGATCTCGACCGCCTGGTCGAGACGGCGCGCTTCTGCGAGGAGACCCTGGGACGACAGCTCTTCGGCAAGGTGACGCGCACCGGGCTTGGCCTTCAGGCGAAGACGGCGCATGCCTGAGGTGCTGCTGGTCGAAAACCGGGATGCTGTGCGCATCCTGACGATGAACCGCCCGGACAAGCTCAACGCCCTCAACACCGAGCTGACCGATGCCCTGCTCAAGGGGCTGGAGGCGGCACGTGACGATGACAGCGTGCGCGCGGTGGTGGTCACAGGTGCCGGCCGCGCCTTTTGTGCCGGCGCCGACACCTCCGAGTTCAAGACCCTGACCAGCGACAATCCCGAGGCAGTGTTTGCCCGCGCCAATCTGTCGATGCGCCTGCACATGGCGTTTCCGCTGCTGGGCAAGCCGGTCATCGCCGCTGCGCGTGGCCATGCTGTGGGCGGCGGGGCCGGGCTGTGTCTCGCCAGCGACCTGGTCGTCGCCTCGCCGACCCTGAAGCTCGGTTATCCGG
>VGEI01000252.1 GCA_016869415.1 Alphaproteobacteria bacterium | reverse complement strand
TGAATCCGCGCCTAGGCGGCCGGGTTAATCAGCAGGCTGTCGGCCGTGGTGTGGCCATCGACGCTGACCGTGCCGCCGCTCACGCGGGTCCGGCCGGAGGCTACCAGGGCGAGAGCCAGGGGATAGGCGCGGTGCTCTGCCGCCAGCACGCGGGCGGCTAGGCGCTGCTCGTCGTCGCCGGGCAGGACCGGCACGGCGGCCTGGACGATGATCGGTCCGCTGTCCATTTCGGCGCGCACGAAATGTACCGTGCAGCCGGCGAAACGTACTCCGGCCGCCAGCGCCCGGCCGTGCGTATCGAGACCCGGGAATGCCGGCAACAGCGACGGGTGGATGTTGATCAGGCGGTCGCGCCAGGCCTCGACGAAGCTGGCCGTCAGCAACCGCATGAATCCGGCGAGGCAGACGAGTTCTGCGCCACTGGCGCGGATGGCGGCATCGAGAACGGCTTCGAAGGCCGGGCGGTTGGGAAACTTGCGATGATCGATGGTCTCTACGGCGATGCCGGCGTCTGCGGCGCGCGCCAGCCCACCCGCCTCAGGCACGTTGGCGATGACCCGCACGATCTCGGCGGGATAGTCGGGCGCGCGGGCGGCATCGATCAGGGCCTGCAGGTTACTGCCGCGGCCTGAGATCAGCACCGCCACCCGTTTGCGCGCCATCAGCCCCAGGCCTGTTCGGCGTTGTGCACCACGCAGCCGGTGCGGCCGGCCCGCGGCGTCACTGTGCCGAGGCGATAGACGGTCTCGCCGCTGTCGCGTAGCTGGCGCATCGTTTCTCCGGCATCGTCGGGCGCGGCGACGAGCACCATGCCGATGCCGCAATTGAAGACGCGCGACATCTCCGCCGTCTCGATCCCGCCTGCCTTGGCCAGCCAGGAGAAGACAGCCGGCAGAGACCATGCCCCCGCATCGATCTCCACCGTCAATTCGTCGGGGATGACCCGCGGCACGTTCTCGATGAGACCGCCACCCGTGATATGCGCCATGGCCTTGACCAGGCCGGGACGCTCGCGCGCCGCACGGCACAGGGCCAGCAGGCTCTTCACGTAGATCCGCGTGGGCACCAGCATGGCCTCGGCGAGTGTGAGCTCGGGCGCGAATGGGGCCTTGGCGTCCCACGGCAGATTGTTGTCGGCGACCACGCGGCGCACCAGCGAGAAGCCGTTTGAATGCAGGCCGCTCGATGCCAGGCCGAGGACGACGTCGCCGCTTCGGACATGGCGGCCGTCGATCACCTCGCCGCGCTCGACGGCGCCCACCGCGAATCCTGCGAGATCGTAGTCCTTGCCGGCGTATAGGCCCGGCATCTCGGCGGTCTCGCCGCCGATCAGCGCGCAGCCGGCCTGCCGGCAGCCCTCGGCGATGCCGGCGATGATGGTCGTCCCGGTCGCGACATCGAGCTTGCCGGTGGCGAAGTAGTCGAGGAAGAGCAACGGCTCAGCGCCCTGGACGATCAGGTCGTTGACGCACATGGCGACCAAGTCGATGCCGACCGTCTCATTTCGGCCCGAATCGATGGCGATCTTGACCTTGGTACCGACGCCGTCATTGGTGGCCACGAGGATAGGGTCCTTGTAGCCGGCTGCCTTGAGGTCGAAGAGCGCACCGAAACCACCGAGGGCTGCGTCCGCACCGGAGCGTCTTGTGGAACGGGCAAGCGGCTTGATGGCCTCGACCAGGGCTTCGCCTGCGTCGATATCCACCCCGGCGTCCTTGTAGCTGGTCGGGTTGCGGTTGCTGCGAATGGGGACCCCGTGCAAAATAACTTCTTGAAATTACACCCGAACCGCCCAAAGTCAGACGCGGTGGGTGTCCGGTGGCGCAACATACTTGATCCCGGTCGGTTTGCAATGACACAGCGGGCTTCGGCGAATTGGCGCTTCGCGGCGCATTGCCGCGTCCGGGCCTTTGTCCGGTCGGGTGCTTTGGCGGCCGTGCTGCTGGCCTTGGTATTCGGACCCTCACCGGCCTCGGGGCAGCCGGCGGGCGTCCCCAGCGCTTTCACGGTACGCGATGTCGCCGTCGATCGTACCGCAGCGACGGCGGCGGCCGCCCGAGAAGGGGCGCTGATCGAAGGACAGCGCGTGGCGCTGCGCCGCGTCCTGGAGCGCTTGACGCCCCGTGCCGAGCATCGGCGTCTGCCGGCGGTCAGCGACGCGCGCATCGCCGACCTGATCGAGAACCTCGAGGTTCAGGAAGAGCGGACATCGACCGTTCGCTACATCGCGACGCTGACTTTCCGATTCCGTGCCGCCGAAATCCGCACGCTGCTGCGCAACGCCGGTATTCCGTTCGCGGAGACGGCGGCGAAGCCCGCCCTCGTTCTGCCGGTTCTGCGCCGCGACGGGCTGCTCCTGCTCTGGGATGAGCAGAATGTCTGGCGGGAGGCCTGGAACCGAGTGACGCTCGGCAGCGGACTGGCGCCACTCGTTCTGCCAAGGGCCGATCTCGCCGATATCTCCGATATCAACGCCGTGCAGGCCAGCCGCGGAGACGACCGGCGGATCGCTTCCGTTGCGGGCCGTTACGGGGTGGATGGCGCGGTGGTGGCCGAGGCGACGCTCGACCACAACACCGCCGGGCGGCCGGTGCTTCAGGTGGCTGTTAGCCGCTACGGTGCGGCCTCCACGGAACAGACCGTATTGGAGAGCTACGCGGCGGACGCCAACGAGGATGAGGCGGCGCTGATCCAGCGGGCGGCCGCCGCCACGGCGCGGGCCATCGAGGAACGCTGGAAGAACGAGCAGCTCCTGCAGTTCGGGCGCGAAGGCAAGATTACCGTCCTCGTCAGCTATGCCGACATACGGGACTGGGTCGCCATCCAGCGCCGCCTTGGCGAGATGACGCAGGTCCGCAGCAGTGACATCGTCACCCTCGCCAAGAGCGAGGCAGTGGTCTCGTTGAGTTACATCGGCGACGACAGTCAACTGCGTCTGGCGCTCGCGCAGCGCGACCTGGACCTGTCACCCGCCGTTGGCACGTTGGCCGGCGTGGATTGGCGCCTGACCCTGGTGCCGAGCGCCTCGGTTGTGCGGCAGCGACGCTGAGGGAATGGTGATCAGTTTTCCCAATCTGCTCAGTTTCGGGCGCCTGCTCTCGGTGCCGCTGATCATCTGGCTGGTGCTGGACGGCCGGATGACCCTGGCCTTCTGGCTCTTCGTCGCCGCAGGCGTGACCGATGCCATCGACGGATTCATCGCCAAGCACTTCAATGCCAAGACCGAGCTGGGTTCCTATCTCGATCCTCTGGCGGACAAGGCGCTGCTCGTCGGCATCTATCTGTCGCTCGGCTGGCTCGGCCATATTCCGATCTGGCTGGTGATTCTGGTCGCCTTCCGCGATCTGACGATCGTCGGCGGCGCGCTGCTGGAGCAGACGCTGACGCAATCCTTCAAGAGCCAGCCGATGATGATCAGCAAGATCAACACCGCTTTGCAGATCGCCCTGGCGGCGCTGGTGCTGGCGCGGCTGGGCCTCGGCTTCGACGACTGGGGAATGACGGGCGTCCTGGTGCTGGCGGCCGCCGTCACCACGGTCTTCTCCGGGTTGACTTACCTCTTCGAGTGGACGCGGCGCGTAAACCGCATGCAGGCACCGCCGTGATACAAGGGATTTCATGAATACCGGAGGGCGTGTCCTCAGCTGGTTGGCTCTGCTGAGCGTGGGGCTGGTGCTGCTCTGGGTGCTGCAGCCAGTGCTGCTCCCATTCGTGGCTAGCGCGGCGATCGCCTATCTCTTCGATCCCGCCGTGCAGCGGCTGGAGCGCTGGAGGATGAAGCGCGCCATCGCGACGACAGTAGTGATCTGCCTGTTCTTCCTGGTCCTGAGCGGGGCGATCGCGCTGCTCGCGCCGATCCTGCAGCGGCAGCTGACTGGCCTGATCCAGCGGCTGATCGAGCTGGTGCAGGAACTGCTCGTTCATGTCCGCCCTTATCTCGAGGAGGCAGCCGGGCAGGCCGGCATGCCTCAGGTGAAGGAGCTTGGCGGCGCAAGCGACATCGCCGGCAAGGTCATCGGTTGGGCCGGCGGTATGCTGGCCGGCCTGTGGAGCGGCGGGCTGGCGCTGGTCAATTTGATATCGCTGGTCTTCATCACCCCGATCGTCGCTTGGTATCTGCTGCGCGACTGGCCACGCATCATCGCCTATGTCGACGCTCTTCTGCCGGTGGACCACGCCGAGACGATCCGCGCCCAGTTCCGCCTCATCGACCAACGGCTAGCGGGTTTCCTGCGTGGCCAGGCTCTAGTGTGCCTGCTGCTGGCCATCTTCTACGCGGTCAGCTTGACGCTCGCAGGCCTCAAATACAGTCTGATTCTCGGGTTGTTGAGCGGCGTCCTGACCTTCATTCCTTATGTCGGCGCCGCGGTCGGCTTGGTCGCCAGCCTAGCCGTAGCCTTCTTCCAGTTCGACGACTGGACACGCATCGCCATTGTCGCCGGCGTGTTCTTGCTCGGGCAGTTCCTCGAAGGCAATTTCTTCACGCCGAAACTGGTGGGCGACCGCGTCGGTCTGCACCCGGTATGGCTGATCTTCGCGCTGCTCGCCGGCGGTGCGCTGTTCGGCTTTTTCGGGATGCTGCTGGCCGTGCCGGTCGCTGCCGCAGCTGGGGTGCTGCTGCGTTTTGCGCTCGATCGTTATCTCAACAGCAGCTTGCATCGCGCGGCGAACCGGCCGGCTGACGCATCCGGGGAGGGGTGATTGAGCCGGCAGATGCCGCTCGATCTCGGCCACCGGCCGGCATTGGGCCGAGAGGACTTTCTGGTCGCGGCGAGCAACCGGGAGGCTGTGGCTTTTCTCGATCTCTGGCCGGAGTGGCCGGCGCGGGCGCTGTTTCTCCATGGCCCCGAGGCTTGCGGCAAGACCCATCTCGCCCAAGTCTGGCGCGTCCGCTCCGGGGCGGTGGAGATCGGCCGCGATGACCTGTCTCGCGACGCACTCAGCCTGCTGGGCGGTGCGCGCCACGCTGTCGTGGAGGGTCTTGGGCCCGGCATCAACGAGCGTGGGCTGCTGCATCTCTACAACTTCGCGACGAGCGAGGGCGGGACGCTGCTGCTGACGGCCGGGTTGCCGCCGAGCCGCTGGGAAGTGGGTCTGCCCGACCTACGCTCGAGGCTTCTGGCGCTGCCGGCCGTTGCGGTCGGCGCCCCCGACGATGCGTTGATCGAGGCCGTCATGGTGAAACAGTTTGCCGATCGCCAAGTACGAGTGGCACCGGATGTCGTCACCTTCCTGGTGCCCCGGCTCGAGCGGTCCTTGGCGACGGTCCGCACGGTGGTAGCTGCGCTCGACGCCGCGGCGTTGGCCGAGAGGCGGGCCATCACCATCCCGCTCGCTGGACAGGTCTTACACAGACTGGGGATAAATGAATCGGGACCCGTTTCACCAGGGGCATAGGTCAAATTCTATAATTGAAACAAGCAGCTGCCCGAGGCTTGGGTACGCTTTGCCGAGGTTCGTCCCTTCTGGAAATAGCTAGGCTGGGTCCGGCAAGTCAGCGGGTATCGTATATCCTACGA
>VGEI01000251.1 GCA_016869415.1 Alphaproteobacteria bacterium | reverse complement strand
CACACATGCGTCATGTAGGGTTGCGGTACCCTGCCCCGCTATCGAGGTCTGCGACAGAGGTAGGAGGTACCGGCACGGGAGGCTTCGAATGCCTGACAGCACAAAGTCACGCGTCCGCACCGAGAATGACTCGTTTGGGCCGGTGACCGTGGCTGCCGATCGCTATTGGGGCGCGCAAACGCAGCGCAGCTTGGAGCTGTTCCGCATCGGCGAGGAGCGGATGCCACTACCCCTCGTTCGGGCATTGGCGGTCCAGAAGAAGGCCGCGGCGCTGGCCAATGTCGCGCTGGGCCTCCTCGACACGCGCCTCGGCGACGCAATCGTCCGCGCCGCCGATGAGGTGATCGATGGCCGCCTCCTAGATCATTTCCCGCTGCATGTCTGGCAAACCGGTTCCGGCACCCAGACCAACATGAACATGAACGAGGTCTTGGCCAACCGGGCGAACCAGCTCCTAGGCAGCCCGCTCGGCTCGCGTTCCCCGGTACACCCCAACGATCACGCCAATCTCAGCCAGTCTTCCAATGACAGCTTCCCCACTGCGATGCACATCGCCGCGGTGGCGCAGATCAACGACATCCTGCTGCCTGGGCTCAAGCGCCTCCATGACGCGCTGGATTCCCTGGCCAGCCGCTACGCCGAACAGATCAAGATCGGCCGAACTCACCTCCAGGACGCGGTGCCGCTCACCCTCGGCCAGGAGATCGGCGCCTGGCGCCGACAGGTCGAGCTGGGCATCGCCCGCATCGAATCAACGCTGCCCCGGCTCTTTTCGGTCGCCCAGGGCGGCACAGCTGTCGGCACCGGGCTCAACGCCCCCAAGGGATTCGCCGCGCGCTTCACCCAGGAGCTGGCCCGCCTAACCTCGCTGCCCTTCATGCCGGCGAGCGACAAGTTCGAGGCCATCGCCGCCCACGACGCCATCGTCGAATGCTCGGGCGCACTCAACACTGTCGCCGTGTCGCTGACCAAAATCGGCAACGACGTCCGCCTCCTCGCCTCGGGCCCACGCGCTGGCCTACAGGAGATCGAGCTGCCGGCCAACGAGCCCGGCTCCTCGATCATGCCGGGCAAGTCCAACCCGACCCAGGCCGAGGCCTTGACCATGGTCTGTGCCCAGGTCATGGGCAACCACGTCACCGTCACCATTGCCGGGGCGTCCGGCCACCTTGAGCTCAACGCCTACAAGCCGGTGTTGATCTACAATCTGCTGCAGTCGATCCGCCTGCTTGGCGACGCGGCGGCCAGCTTCGCCGATCACTGCGTCAGTGGCATCACTGCCAACGAGCCCCACCTCGCCGCCCAGGTGGATCGATCCCTGATGCTGGTCACGGCCCTCACCCCTTATATCGGCTATGACAATGCCGCGCGTATTGCAAAGCATGCCCTGGCCAACAATCTCACATTGAAGCAGGCAGGCACCGAACTCGGCCTAGTCAGCGAGAAGGATTTTGACCGTTGGGTCCGACCCGAGGACATGCTCGGACCCCGGGATTTGTGACGGGAGAAGTCGCCATGTCGGAAGCTATTCCGAAACGTTCCGTCATCGTCGCTGGTCACCGCACCAGTGTCTCGCTTGAGGAGCCCTTCTGGTCTCGGCTCAAGGAGATTGCTCGACAGCGCAACATGTCGATCAACGATCTAGTGACGGAGATCGACGCCTCTGAGCCGGCCAAAGGCCGGCCGGGCAACCTGTCGAGCGCGTTGCGCCTGCACGTGCTGGCTGAACTTGAGCGTCGCCTGACCGGCGGATTGCCGGGCGGGTCAACGCCGCCTGTGGGCGCGGGCATCGGACGCGAGCCGGGCACGTGATCCGGCCCACGACGTGATCCGGATGGGGCGCTGGCTCGGCAGCGCGCTCCTCATCACCAGCCTTGCCGGTCCCGTCGCGGCGCAGGAGCTCGGCCGGATATTCGATGAGGGTGTTGCCGCCTACGAGCGCCAGGATTACGCCGCGGCGTGGTTCAGCTTCTGGTCGCTGGCCCAGCGAGGTGACGCGGCGGCGCAGTTCAACCTCTCGCGGCTTTACCATTTCGGGCATGGCGTCGAAGTGGATATCAGTGAATCCCGGCGTTGGCTTGAAGCCGCCGCGCGCCAGGGGCATGCAGAAGCCGTCTTCTCGCTGGGGCAATATTATCATCTCGGTCTGGGCGGCCCCGCCGACCTCCAGACGGCGCGCCGCCTCTACGAGACCGCAGCCGAGGCTGGCTACGCGCCGGCGCAGTTCAATCTTGCTCTGATGCACGAGACCGGCACCGGGGCACCGCGCGATCTCGCCGCGGCCAGGCGCTGGTACACGCGCGCCGCCGAGCAGCGTCTTGAGCGGGCCCGTGAGGCCTTGATCCGCATCGGCGGGGCGCCGATCCGCTAGGCGCTTCCTAACGCGCCGGCGGGCGGCCGCGCCGTACCAGCTGCGACTGCAGATCCTGAAAATCGAAAATGCGCCGCGGCGTGGCCATCGAGCCGCTTATCTTCAGCCCGAAGGGCGGCAGATCCGGGTGTTCGGTCAACCGGAACTGGTGAGTCATATCGAGGCTCCAGGTCGCCAAGTTGACCTGCCCGACGGTGCGGACCTCGCCGCCGCGAGCGACAAGGTGCAGATTCTCCGTACGCGCGATGCCGCGTTCGATGCGGAACGCGCCATCGAGGGCCGAAAACGGGGTCCGGCCGCCACCCAGCCCCAACCGAAAGACCTCAGCGAGGTCCGTCGGCCGCTGCAGCTTTTTGAGGCCCTCACTCATTCCGGGAAGGTTGAAACCCTCGATCGTACCGCCACGACAGCGCACCTGCACCGTCCCCTTCAACCCCGCCACCAGCTCCGCGGGAGAGCCGCCCGTGGCGCTCAGTTCGGCGCTACTGTCCACGCTGCCAGCGACCTCGGCGACACCGGCATAGTCACGCAATACGGCCTTCAGGTCACCGCCGGCAAGCGTCACACTTCCGATGAAGGTGGGATTGGCGTCCCGCGTGCTTGCGCGGCCGCGCAATTCGAAGCGCCCGCCATAGAGCTGGCCGGCGAGCGTATCGATCACGACCGCGCCATCGCCGAGGCGCGCGTTCAGGTCGGCTTGATCGAGACGTAGCCCGCGCCAGAGCAGCCGCGGTGCGGTGACATGGATCTCCGCTACGACCGGAGGCAGCACGGGAAAGGCAAATTGCTCGCGCGACCATCCCGATGTCGCGGCAGTCTGACGTGGAGCCGTTGCGGCTGCGGCCGCCGCCCGTCGCGTCATCGGCGCCGGCGGCAGAGGCGGCAAGGGTGGCACAACGGCGTCAAGCGCCAGCGGCCCGTCGAGGGCGGCAGCCATCCGCAGCCGTGGCACCGTTCCCGCCATGTCCACGCTGCCCCGGGCCTTTCCGGAAAGCGTCGCATAGCGGAAGGTGACGTTTTCGAAACTGACTTGCGGCTCGGCAGCAGCAAGCGCGAAACGCCCCTGCGCGTGAAACGGCGCGCCGCCGACATCGCGCGCGGCAACCTCTCGGATAGTGACCTGAGGGCCCTGGCGGACCGCATCGAGAACCACGCCCTCGGCAGAGGCTCCGGGCCACTGGATACGGCCTACCCGCAGCCGCAGTTCTGCTTTCGGCACGGCCGCCAGCGCTGCCAGGAGACCAGGCGGCGGCGAGGACCCATCCCCGAGGCGGAGCCGGTCGAGGCGCAGATCCGCGGCGAGGCTCGGTTCCGCCGTCAATTCGCCACGCAGGCTGCCGCTCAGACGGGACTCTGGCGTACGCAACTCGATATCGTTGAGCTCGGCCCGTCCGACTGCCGCGCCCAGGCTGGCAGCCAGCCGCGCGGTGCCTTCCGCTGGCCCGCTTGCTGTCGGCAGCCGCCCCTCCAGCCCGCCTTCGAGACGAACAGCGCCATGGTCGACCGTCGCCAATCCGAAGAAAACGGCTTCGCCCCCGTTCGCGTGCTGGAACATCAGGCGCTCGATCACTACGCCGTCGCTTCCCCAGACTGCGGCGACGGCCCCTTTTCCAACCGATGCCATACCGTCATCGACGCGGTCGAAGGCAACAACCAGGCGCGGCTCGTCGCCACGGGTCATTGTGCCCGTGCCCACAGTGGTATACGCGCCCACGACCAAGGTGAAGGCTTCGATCTCTATCCGGCTAGCGTCGCCGCGAACTCGACTGCGCAGCGTACCCCCTTCGAACGAGGCCGCCACAGTTGCGCCGGTGCCGTCACCGGCAAGCTCGACATCGGCCGGGGGATGCTGGGGCAGGGTCAGGAAACGCGTGTGACGAAGCTCGGCGCGCCTGGCCCGCGGGCGGCCGGCAAGCAAATCCGTCCAGCCGAAGTCGAGCCGGACACGATCGACATGCACCAGAGGCGCACCGGCCGTGTTGGCGATCTCGACGCTCGACGCCAACAGTCGGGGTACTGGGAAGAGTTTGAGGCGAACCGGGCCCTCCGCCGCGATGCGCGTACCCGTGGCCGTCGCAGCGCCCTGCGCCATCGCCATCCAGATCCGGTCGGCGATGGCGAACGGGACGATGATCGCCACCAGGGCAATGGCCGCAGCCACGACAACCAGTGCTGCGGCAAGTCCGGCTATCCGCCTCATACTCGGTATTTGCCTCCGGAGCACAGTATAGGCCAGTTCTTCCGCCGGCTGACGAACCGTCGGCAGGCGTGGACGGCGGCTGGAAAACCGTCCAAGATCGGCCGCGAGACGATCAGTGCCCTATCCAAGGGCTACCTGTGAGTGAGGGACTGACTTGATCCGGCCGACTGTCGGGCTGCTGGCGCCCGGTGAGATGGGGCACGCGGTTGCTGCCGTCCTACAGCACCGTGGCGTGCGGATCATTACCAACCTGGCTGGACGCAGCGAACAGACGGCGGCGCGCGCGCGCAAGGCGCAGATCGAGACCGTTGCAGACGACGCGGCCCTGGCACGCGAGAGCGACATCTTCCTGTCGATCGCCCCGCCGGGCGAAGCGGCAAGTATCGCCCGCCGGATAGCGTCGGCTGCTGTGCCGCGCAGCAAGGCGCTGATCTATGTCGACTGCAACGCCGTGTCGCCCGCGACGGCCCGCGACCTTGGCGCCATCATCGCCCCCGCCGGCTTTGCCTACGTCGACGCCGGAATCATCGGGCCGCCGCCTCGCGAAGGCGAAAGCAAGACACGGATCTACGCTTCGGGGCCGGAGGCTGCGGCGTTTGCCCGCCTTGGCGAATTCGGCCTCGATATTCGGCTGGTCGAGGGCGGCATCGGCGCCGCCTCGGCGGTGAAGATGTGCTACGCCGCGCTGACCAAGGGCCTGATGGCTATTGCCAGCCAGGCGTTCACGGCCGCCCGGCAGCTGGGCGTAGCAGACCCGCTGCGCGCCGAGCTGGCCGCCAGCCGCCCCTGGATCCTCGACGAAGTCGACAAGGGGTTGCCGAAAGTTCCGCCCAAGGCCTATCGCTGGATCGCCGAGATGGAAGAGATCGGCAAGACCTTCGCCGCCGCCGGCTTCTCGCACGACTTGTTCGAGGCGGTGGCCGATGTGTACCGGCAGGTAGGCGAGATGGAACCCGGCACCTACAAGGATGTCGATCTGTACGCCGCGGCGT
>VGEI01000250.1 GCA_016869415.1 Alphaproteobacteria bacterium | reverse complement strand
CCAATTGAACCAAAGGTTTACGAAAAACCGACCGCGTAATAACCTGTAACAAAGAGTGACTTGGAGCTTCAGAGGGGGTTCTGTTACTTCCCCTTTGAAGCTCCTCATCTTTTTCCGAGTTTCATGCCCTCTCGTCCCTATAAGCCCGCCGCTCAGAAGACGCTGAAGACCGCCATCGGCTGCAGCGGTATCGGCCTGCATACCGGCGCCCGGGTTTCCATGACCCTGCGCCCGGCCGCTCCTGGCAGCGGCATCGTCTTCCAGCGTAGCGATCTGTCAGGCGACGCGGCCCTGGTGCCCGCCACCTGGCGCCACGTGGTCGACACCCGCCTGTGCACCGCACTGGGCAACGCCCAGGGCACGC
Source organism: Alphaproteobacteria bacterium (assembly GCA_016869415.1). Classification (GTDB taxonomy): domain Bacteria; phylum Pseudomonadota; class Alphaproteobacteria; order CACIAM-22H2; family CACIAM-22H2; genus VGEI01. Next base: position 5,209 of record VGEI01000250.1, on the reverse strand, counting down.
GCATCGGCACCATCGAACATCTGATGGCCGCGCTCTACGGCTGCGGCATCGACAACGCCGTGGTCGAGATCGACGGCCCGGAAGTCCCGGTCATGGACGGCAGCGCCGCCCCGTTCGTCTTTCTCATCGAGTGCGCCGGCACGGTCGAGCAGGCCGCCATCCGCCAGGGTATTGAAATCTGCCGCGAGATCTCCGTCGTCGAGGACGACAGCTACATGTCGATTTCGCCGGGGTCCGGGTTCTCGGTAGGCTTTGAGATCGATTTCGGCGACAACGCCATTTCCCGACAGAGCTGCGAGCTCGATCTCGGCCGCGGCGGCTTCAAAGCGGATCTGTCGCGGGCCCGGACCTTCGGTTTCGTCCAGGATATCGACCGCCTGCAGGCCGCCGGCCTCGCCCGTGGCGGCTCGCTGGATAACGCCGTGGTGATCAGCGGCAACCGCATCCTCAACGACGAGGGGCTGCGCTACGACGACGAGTTCGTGCGCCACAAGATGCTGGACTGCGTGGGCGACCTCTACCTGGCCGGCGCGCCGCTGATCGGGCAGGTGACCGCCGTGCGCTCCGGCCATCGTCACAATCACAGCCTGTTGAGCGCCCTGTTCGCCGATCCGACGGCCTACCGTTATGTCGATCTGGCGGACTCGGCTACCCTCCCTGGCCGGCTGGCGAGCGGATACGGCGCTCTGGGGCTCGGCGCGGCCGACTGACCAAGCTGGCCGGCGCGCACGCCGCGCTGGAATCATTGGCGAATCTTCACGTATAGTTGGGGCCCATGAAGGCTTCGCGTCCCATTCGTCTGGTCGCCGCCGGCCTAGCCGCCTCGATCGCCCTTGCCGCCTGCTCGAAGGAAAAAGAGGAGTACATCGAGCGGCCGGTCGACAACATCTACAACACCGCCGTCGACTACCTGACCGCCGAGCGCTATCAGGCGGCTGCCAAGGAGTTTGACGAGGTCGAGCGTCAGCACCCCTATTCTGCGTGGGCGACCAAGGCCCAGATCATGGCCGCCTACGCCTATTACCAGGCCAACAAATACGACGAGGCCATCGTCGGGCTCGACCGCTTCATCCAGCTCAACCCCTCGAACCGGGACGTAGGCTACGCCTACTACCTCAAGGCCCTCTGCTACTACGAGCAGATCACGGACGTGCAACGCGACGCCAAGCTGACCGAGCTGGCGTTGAACGCCCTCGACGAGGTGGTGCGGCGCTTCCCGGATTCGATCTACGCCCGCGATTCCCGGCTGAAGATTGACCTGACCTACGACCACCTGGCCGGCAAGGAGATGGAGGTCGGGCGCTTCTATCTCCAGCGCGGCCAATACCTCGCGGCGATCAACCGCTTCCGCTACGTCGTGGATAAGTACCAGACGACAAGTCACGCGCCGGAAGCCCTGCACCGGATGATCGAGAGCTACCTCGCTCTTGGCTTGAAGGAAGAAGCGCAGCGCATCGCCGCCGTACTGGGCTACAACTATCCGGGCAGCGACTGGTACCAGGACTCCTACTCGCTGGTCGAAACCGGCAAGCCCTTCACCGAGAACCAGAAGCCCGGCCTCCTTCGCCGCGCCTGGAACCAGATCAACCCGTTCTAGATCCTGGCCGCAGGCAACCAAGGCGATTTACCGGTGACGGTCCGGACTCCGACCTCGCCCTGCCGTGCGTTACCGACAGCCTCACTCCTCCGCCCGCTCACCTGGGGATTCCCAAGCCCCGAAACGCGGCCGGCTGAGGCCCCTTTCCGCCTGCGGCCGGTTTTGACAAGCTAGCCTGCGTCCGCCCCGACTCCACAGGATTCGTTACCATGCTGCAGGGCCTGTCGATCCACGACGTGGTCCTTATCGACCGTCTCGATCTCGGCTTCGAGACCGGCCTGTCGGCGCTGACGGGCGAAACCGGCGCCGGCAAATCGATCCTGCTCGACGCGCTGGGCCTCGCTCTGGGGGCGCGCGCCGACGCCGGCCTCGTCGCCAAGGGAGCGCCGCAGGCTACGGTCGCCGCCAGCTTTGCTCTCGACACCAAACATCCGGCGCGCGCCCTGCTTGCCGAGCGAGGCCTCGCCGGCGACGACGACATGCTCATCCTGCGCCGGGTGGTAAGCGCTGACGGACGCAGTCGCGCTTTCGTCAACGACCAGCCTGTACCCGTGGGCACCCTGCGCGAACTCGGCAACCGTCTGGTTGAGGTGCACGGCCAGTTTGACACGCACGGCTTGCTCGACGTCTCGACCCATCGTGCGGCTCTAGATGCGTTCGGCGGGCTCGGCAGTGACGTCGACGACGTCACTGCCCGCTACATCGGCTGGCGCGATGCCGAAGCGGCGGAGAGCGAGGCGCGCGAACGCGCCGCGCGCGCCGCGGCCGATGAGGGTTTCCTGCGCCACGCCGCCGAGGAGCTCGAGCGGCTCGATCCGAAGCCAGGCGAAGAGACCGAGCTGGCGCAGCGCCGCGCCCTGCTGGCGGCGCGCGAGAAGCTGATCGAAGCGTTGAGCGCAGCGCGCAGCGACCTCGCCGCCGGCAAGGGAGTCGAAGGCTCACTGCGCTCAGCCGAGCGCCAGCTGCGACGCGTATCCACCCAGGCCATGGGCAAGATCGACCGAGCGCTGGCAGCGCTGGAGCGCGCGGCGGTCGAGACGGCCGACGCCGTCGCTGAGGTCGAGGCTCTGGAGAGCGCGCTCGATCTCGACACCGGCGATCTGGAGAGTGCCGAAGAGCGCCTGTTCGCCCTGCGCGCCGTAGCCCGCAAGCATCGGGTCGAGGTTGACCGGCTGGCCGACCTCAGGGCTGAATTCCAAGCCCGCCTGGCCGCCCTCGACGATGGCGAGGACGGGCTCAAGCGCCTGGCGGCAGCGACGACCAAAGCCCGCAACACCTACCTCGATGCGGCGAAGGCACTGGCCGCAGCGCGGCGCAACGCCGCCCAGCGGCTCGACAAGGCCATCGCCCGAGAACTGCCGCCACTCAAGCTCGACAAGGCAAAGTTCCGCACCCGCGTCGAGGAGCTGCCGGAAGCGGCCTGGGCCGCGGCCGGCATCGACCGTGTGGCCTTCGAGGTGGCGACCAATCCCGGCGCCGACCTCGGGCCGATCGACCGCATCGCCTCCGGCGGCGAGCTTGCCCGCTTCATGCTAGCCCTCAAGGTGGCACTGCGGGCGCCCGCGAAGAAGCAAGCCGGCGTCTCGACCCTGATCTTCGACGAAGTGGATAGCGGCATCGGCGGCGCGGTCGCCGCTGCCGTAGGCGAACGACTTGCGGTACTGGCTGAGACTGCCCAGATCCTGGTGGTGACGCATAGCCCCCAAGTCGCCGCCCGCGCCCAGCATCACTGGCGGGTGGTCAAGAAAACCAGCGGTCGCAGCGTAGCCACGCGGGTCGACGCCCTCGATGCCGCAGCAAGGCGCGAGGAGATCGCACGCATGCTGTCGGGCATGTCGGTGACCGCGGCGGCACGTGCCGCAGCCGCCGATCTGCTGGCCGGAGCCGGGGCGTGACGAAGAAAGCGGCCGCCCCGAGCGGTTCCGGAGTTGGGGGCGGCTTCGGCGGCGCCGTCGAGGAGCTGACACCGGCCCAGGCCAAGGCCGAGCTCAAGTTCCTGGCGGCGGAGATCGCGCGGCACGACCGCCTTTATCATACACTCGACGCGCCGGAGATCTCGGACGCCGAATACGACAGGTTGCGCCAGCGCAACGAGGCGATCGAGAAGCGCTTCCCCGACCTGGTGCGCGCCGATAGCCCCGGCAAACGGGTCGGCGCCGCGGCGGCGACCGGCTTCGCCAAGGTCGTGCATGCGCGGCCCATGCTCTCCCTCGACAACGCGTTCACTGACGAGGATGTGCGCGAGTTCGAGCAGCGGGTCCGCCGCTTCCTCAATCTCAAGCCGGAGGAGCCTGTGGAACTGGTCGCCGAGCCCAAGATCGACGGCCTGTCGATCTCGCTGCGCTACGAGAAGGGGCGGTTCGTGCGCGGCGCCACGCGCGGCGATGGCATCACCGGCGAGGACGTGACCGCCAACCTCAAGACCATAACCGACTACATCCCCCCGCTGATGAAGGGCAGGGACATACCGGACGTGGTCGAGGTGCGCGGCGAGGTCTACTTGGCGCACAAGGATTTCGCCCGCATCAATGCCGAGCGCGAGAACGAGGGTGAGGAGAGGTTTGCCAATCCGCGCAACGCCGCTGCTGGGTCGGTTCGCCAGCTCGATCCGGCGATCACAGCCAAACGGCCGCTGCGCTTCTTCGCCTATACCTTGGGCGAATACAGCGGCAAGACGGCCAAGACGCACTGGGATTTCCTAGGCAAGCTGCGGCAATGGGGATTTCCGGTGAATCCGCTTGCCGAGCCTTGCCGGACCGTCGACGAGGCACTGGCCGTCTATCGCCGCATCGGCGATGCCCGCGCAGGGCTCGGCTACGACATTGACGGCGTCGTCTACAAGGTCAACCGTATCGATTGGCAGGAGCGGTTGGGCTTCGTCAGCCGGGCGCCGCGCTGGGCGACTGCTCACAAGTTCCCGGCCGAGAAGGCGCGTACCCGGCTCAACGGCATTCTCATCCAGGTCGGCCGCACCGGGACGCTCACACCTGTCGCAGATCTGCAGCCGGTCACTGTCGGCGGCGTGGTGGTCAGCCGCGCCACCTTGCACAACGAAGACGAGATCGATCGTAAAGACGTGCGGGTGGGCGATACGGTGGTCATCCAACGTGCCGGCGACGTCATTCCCCAGGTGGTCGAGGTCGTACGCGCCGAACGGCCGAAGAACGCACGCAAATTCGCCTTTCCCGAGGAATGCCCGGTCTGCGGCTCGAAGGCAGTGCGCAAAGAAGGTGAGGTGGCGCGTCGTTGCACCGGCGGCCTAACCTGTGCCGCGCAAGCGGCCCTGCGCCTGCGCCATTTCGTGTCGCGCGACGCCTTCGACATCGAAGGGCTGGGGGACAAGCATATCGAAGCATTCTACACCGACCAGCTGATACGCTTACCCGGCGACATCTTCCGCCTGCGCCGCCGCGTCCATGAGATCGAAAGACGCGAGGGCTGGGGCACCAAATCGGTTGACCGCCTGATAAGCGCCATCGAGGCAAGACGCATCATCTCGCTCGAGCGCTTCATCTATGCTCTGGGTATCCCGCAGGTGGGCCAGGCCACGGCTCGCCTGTTGGCCCGGCACTACGGCTCCTTAGCCGCGTGGCGCAAGGCGATGCAGGCAGC
>VGEI01000249.1 GCA_016869415.1 Alphaproteobacteria bacterium | reverse complement strand
CCTACGACAGCCGGGAAAGCGGCATCCATGGACGCCGGGTGCCGCGCGGCTTCTTCTACCGCTACAGCCCGGGCGCTACAGAGGAGTCCTGGCAGGAGCTGCGCGCCTTTCTCCGGCGGCATCTGGCCCCCTGAGCCAAGGCAGCCAAATTGACCCCGGCCGGCGGCCGTAGTATGCTGCTGATATATTACGAAGCCGGCCCGCGTGGGCGGCGGCCGCGCCGAAGGGAGCGCTCATGACCCCCGAAGACATCCTGCGCCACGCGCCACGCGTGCTCTCGCAAAAGCAGCGCGAGTTCTATTTCGACCAGGGCTACCTGCTGCTGGAGAAGATCATTCCCGAAGGACTCGTACAGAGCCTGCGCGACACGACCGCGGAGATGATGAACCGCAGCCGCAGCGTGACGAGGTCGAACGCCGTCTGGGACCTCGAGACCGGGCACAGCGCCACGCGGCCGCGCCTGCGCCGCCTGTCCGCACCCTGCGACCATCATCCCGCCTACTGGGACTACGTCTCCAAGAGACTGTTCGCCGACATCTCGGCCGATCTGCTCGGGCCGGACGTCAAGTTCCATCACTCCAAGCTCAATTTCAAAGCCTCGGAAGGCGGTACCGAGGTCAAGTGGCATCAGGACATCCAGTTCTGGCCGCATACCAACTACTCGCTGCTGACCATCGGCACCTATATCTACGACTGCACCGTGGCCAACGGGGCGCTCGGCGTCATCGCCGAAAGCCACAAGGGGCCGCTCTACGACCAGTACAACGACAAGAACCAGTGGACCGGCTGCCTGAGCGAGGCGGACTGCCGCAAGCTCGACATGTCGAAGGAGACCTATCTCGAGGGGCCCGCCGGCTCGCTCACCATCCACAACTGCCGCACCGTGCACGGCAGCAAGCCCAACGACACGCAGATCGACCGGCCGCTTTTCCTGGCCACACTCGCCTCCTCGGACGCCTTCGCCTACACCGGCAACCCGATCAAGTCGCGCTACGAGCATTTCCACATCCGCGGCAAGCCGGCGCGCTGGGCGCATCACGATCCGCGCCCCTGCCTGGTGCCGCCGGATTGGTCGGGCGGCTACACCTCGATCTTCGCGCTGCAGCAGGGCGAAGGGCAGGGCGACGGAGAGTCGGAGCCGATCAGGGCTTACGCCGGCTGAGACACGCATGAGCGGACGCACGAAGTGGCGTGACGCCGTGCGGGTGGTGCGCGGCGCCACCATTGAGCAGGCGATGGCTGCTGCCGACGGCCGGGCCACGGCTTTCGACTTCAGCGGAACGGGCAGCAAGCCCTAGGTCGGTTTCGCTACCGTCAAACCCGGCTTCAAGACCGGCACGCACAACCACGGCCATCACGAGGTGATGATTTACGTGGTCAAGGGACATAGCGAGATCCGCTGGGGCGAAAGCCTGGATTACGCCGCCGATATCGGGCCGGGCGATCTCGCCTATTTCTCGCCCGATGTGCCGCACCAGGAGTTCAACCCGCATGCCGAGGACACGGTCTACCTGGTGGTGCGCAGCGATCTCGAGCGCATCGTCAACCCGCTCGAAGAGAAGCCGGTGGCGATACCCGAGCGGGTCTACTGAGCTAGCCGCAGCGGCGGCAGCGGATCTTGCCGAAGATCGCCTGCCAGTCGCCGTCGGTGGCGGCGTAGTCGAGCAGGCAGCGCAGCGCTTTGGAAGCGTCAGGCAGGCCGTGCCTCTGCGCGATGTCGTTCAGCATGGCCAGGGAATCGGGGTAGACCTCGAAGGTCACCCGCAGCTTCTTCGCAGACAGGCCGGCCATGGCGAGTTCCTTCCCGATAGGCGTTCTTGATCGGCGCCGTGCTGTAATATATTACTGATCGACAACGTGTCGACCTCCAAGGTCGATCTTAAGAAACGCCAGAACGACGTCCCAGCAATGCCGGGGGAGAGGCAATGAAGGTCTACGAGGGCGGACGCAGCCTGGCGGGCGCCGTAGTGACCGTGGACGGCCGCAGGCTCGACCCGCGCTTCGACCTCAAGCGCCTGTCTCCGGCCGGGTTCGAATGGACCTACGAGGGCGCCGGCCCCGCACAACTCGCCCTGGCGCTGCTGGCCGACCATTTCGGCGACGACCAGCGGGCCCTTTCCCACCACGAAGCCTTCATGCGCGAGGTGATCGCCGAGCTCGACAATGCCTGGCGGCTGACCTCGGATGAAATCGACACCGCGCTGGCGCGTCTCGCCGGCGCCAATACCTGACCATCCATAACCGACACGGGAGGATCTCCGATGACTGAACGCATCTCACGCCGCCACGTTCTTGCCGGCACTGCCGCCGGCGCGTTTGCCGCCCCGGCTGTCATCGGCAGCGCCGCGGCGCAGTCGACGGTCAGCTGGAAAATGGCCACCGCCTGGCCGGGCGGCCCGCTGATGGATATCGGCGCCAAGGCATTCGCCGAGCGCATCGAGCTGCTGACCGACGGCAAGTTCAAGGTCCAGGTCTTCCCCGGCGGCGCCCTGGGCAACGCCCTCAAGGTGCCGGAGACGGTGAAAAACGGCGTCGCCGAGTGCGGCCATACTTGGATGGGCTACGACTGGGGTGCGGACACCACGACGGTGCTGTTCGGTGGCTACGCCGGCAGCTTCGACACCGAACGTATGCTGCACTGGATCTACGAAGCCGGCGGAATGGAGATGCAGAAGAAGTTCCGCGACGAGACGGCGGGCGTGGTCTCCCTGCCGCTGTTCATCCGCACGGCCGAGGTCTTCCTGCATTCGCGCAAGCCGGTGCGCACCCTGGCCGATCTCAAGGGCCTGAAGCTGCGCACCGCCGGCGCCTGGCTCGACATGTCGAAGGAGATGGGTGCCGCACCGGTGACCACGGCGGGCGGCGAGATCTTCACCGCGCTCGAGCGCGGCATTATCGATGCCACCGAGTGGGGCACCCTGTGGGAGAACATCTCGCCCGGCTTCTACAAGGTGGCGAAGTACCTGATCATCCCCGGCGTGCACCAGCCGACGGCACCGTTCGAGCTGTGCATCAACAAGCAGGCCTGGGCGCGCCTGACGCCGCGCGACCAGAAGCTGGTCGAGGTGGCGGCCAAGCTCGCCACCTTCGAAAGCTGGACGCGCATTGGCCAGGAAGACGCCAAGTCGCTCGATGTCTTCAAGGCGGCGGGCAACGAGATCATCGAGCTGGCGCCCGAGGTCCAGTACGAGACCAAGAAAGTGGCCATGAAATGGGCCGAGGACCAGGCGGGCAAGAACAAGTGGTTCAAGGAGGTTCTGGCCAGCCAGGTGGCCTTCGAAAAGATGTGGTCGGGGGCCGACCGCTACCGCAAGGTCAAGGTCCAGGAGGGCTGAGGCCCGACCGTTCTGTAAAGGGTGCCGGGGCGGCGGGAGCCGCCCCGGTCGTTTCGGGGGCATCATGGAACGCGTCAGCCGTGCGATCGACCGGCTCAGCGGGGTGACCGGGCTGATCGCCGGCTGGCTCATCATGCCGCTGATTGCCGGCATGTGTTACGAGGTCATCGCCCGCTACGTCTTCCACGCCCCGACGATCTGGGCCTACGAGCTGACCTATCTGCTGACCGGCGCTGGCTGGCTGCTCGGCATGGCCTACACCCTGCGCCAGGGCGCCCATATCCGCATCGATGTCGTGTATCTCAACTTCTCGCCGCGCAACCGGGCACGGGTCGACGTCCTCGGCTACGTCTTCCTGCTGCTGCCCTTCCTCGTCTGGCTGGTCACCACGCTCGACGATCGGGCCTTAGCCACCTTCCGCAGCGGTGAGAAGACCGGCCAGTCGGCGTGGAATCCGCCGCTCTGGCCATTCCGCGCCGTGTTCTTCGCCGCCTTCCTGCTGCTCACCCTTCAGGTCATCGCCGAGCTGATGCGCAAGCTGCCCCTTGCGCTGGGGATCGGAGCTCCGGGTAGCGAGGCCAAGCGCTGATGGCCTACACCTCGCTGCTCATCTTCCCCTTTCTGCTGACGCTGCTCTTCCTCGGCTTCCCCGTCGCCTTCTCGATGATGGCGACGGCTGCGGTCTTCGGCTACTGGACCTTCGGCGGCTCCTTCGTCTTCCAGGCGATGGAGAAGATCGAGGACGTCGCCTCGAACTTCGTGCTCGCCGCAGTACCACTCTTTGTCTTCATGGGCTCGATGCTCGAACGCTCGGGCATCGCCGACAAGCTATTTGAGGCGATCCACATGTGGACGCGCCGCCTGCCCGGCGGCCTTGCCGTCGGCACGATCATCATGTGCATCGTCTTCGCCGCGTCGAGCGGCGTGGTCGGCGCCACCGAGACCGTGGTCGGCCTGCTCGCCATCCCGGTGATGATGCGCTACCGCTACAACAAGGAGCTGATCGTCGGCACCATCTGCGCCGGCGGCTCGCTGGGCACCATCATTCCGCCCTCGGTCGTCGCCGTGGTCATGGGGCCGCTGGCCGACGTCTCGGTCGGCGATCTTCTGGTCGGCATGGTCTTCCCCGGCCTGATCATGGCCGGGCTCTACATGGTCTATATCCTCGGCCTGTGCATCGTCTATCCGCAGGCGGGCCCGCGCATCGCCCATGCCGAGGACGACCCGCCGCTGGCCCTCAAGCTGCGCATCACCGCCGAAGCGCTCATCCCGCCGCTGTTCATGATCTTTGCCGTGCTCGGCTCGATCATGCTGGGCTGGGCCTCGCCGACCGAGGCGGCGGCCATCGGCTCGGCCGGCTCGATCCTGCTGACTCTGTTCTACCGCACCTTCTCCTGGCGGGCGTTGCAGGAGGCGGTGATGAAGACCCTGCAGATCACCACCATGATCATGGCCATCATCCTCGGCGGCAGCATGATGACCGGCGCCTTCGTCGGCGCCGGCGGCATCCTTGTGGCGCAGGAGCTGGTCAACTCGATGCAGCTGGGGGCGGCCGGGCTGATGGCCATCGTGCTGTTCCTCGCCTTCATCGCCGGCTTCTTCCTCGACTGGATCTCGATCGTGCTGATCCTGGTGCCGATCTTCACCCCACTGCTCAAGGCGGCTGGCGTCAACATGGTGTGGTTCTGCATCGCCCTGCTGGTGGTCATCCAGACCAGCTACCTGTCGCCGCCCATGGCGCCGGCCATCTTCTACTTCCGCGCCATCAGCCCGCCCGAGATCACCACCATGCACATGTATCGCGGGGTGATTCCCTTCATCGTCCTGCAGTTCATCACCCTGGCCATCATGCTGACCTGGCCGCAGACCGTGCTCTGGCTGCCGGCGAAGCTGCTGGTTCCGGGATAGAGGTTTTCACGGCTCACCCTATTATGCGGCGCATGGCAACTCCACGACAGCGGCGCTCCGCCGCCAGGAACGGCGACCTCAGCCTCACCGACCGGGCCTACCGGCGGCTGGAGGAGATGATCGTTACCCTGCAGCTGGCGCCCGGCGCCGTCGTCTCAGAGACGGCCCTGTCCTCGCGGCTGGGTATCGGCCGCACGCCGATCCGCGAGGCGCTGCAGCGCCTGGCCAGAGAGCGGCTGATCGTCGTCCTGCCGCGGCGCGGCATCATGGTGGCCGAGGTCAATATCCGCACCCAGCTGCGCCTGATCGAGACGAGGCGCGAGGTCGAAC
>VGEI01000248.1 GCA_016869415.1 Alphaproteobacteria bacterium | reverse complement strand
CCAGCTCTTGCCCCGCATTACGAGAAGGTGCAGGGCTACGCCTACCCGCTCATCCGCATCATCACCGGTCTGTGCTTGATCCCGCACGGGGCGCAGAAGCTCTTCGAGTGGTTCGGCGGCAACCGAACCGCGACCGCGGGGTTCTTCTCGAAACTCGGTTTAGAGCCGGCCATGCCGCTGGTCTATCTGGTCGGTGCGGTTGAGTTCTTCGGCGGCATCCTGATCGCCATCGGGCTGCTCACCCGGCCCGCCGCGGTAGCGACGTTCATCGTCATGATGGTCGCCGTGTTCAAGGTGCATCTGGGCAACGGCTTCTTCTGGATCAAGGGCGGCTATGAGTACCCGCTGCTCTGGGGCGTCGTGGCTCTCGGTCTCGTCTTCGGCGGCAGCGGCAAGCTCTCGGTCGACGAAAGACTGGGCAAGGAATTCTAATCGCCGGATTGTGATCGGCGGCCGGTAGGCAAGCGCCTGCCGGCCGCGCTAGAACACGGCCGTGACGTTTCGATTGCACCCGCTTGTCGACCGTGCCGGCCGGTTCTCTCCTATCAAGGCCACCGTCTTCGCCCTGCTCTTGGTGCCGGGCTTGTGGACGGCGATCGACCTTGCCACAGGCAATCTCGGCCCCCGGCCGTTCGACGCGGCGACGCGCGAAACCGGCACCTGGACGATCCGCCTGATCTTTCTTTCGCTGCTGGTGACGCCGCTGCAGCAGCTGGCGCAATGGCCGAAGCTGGTCAGCGTGCGACGCATGGTCGGCGTCGCGGCCTGCGTCTACGGTCTGGCACATCTGGCGCTCTTCGTGGTGCACGAGCGCTACGATTTCGTGAAGGTGGCGAGTGAGATCGTGCTGCGCATCTACCTGACTATCGGCTTCGCCGCCCTGCTCGGTCTGGCAGCACTGGCCGTGACCTCGACAGACGCCATGATCCGCCGCCTCGGCGCCAAGGGCTGGAGACGCCTGCATCAGGCGGTCTATGTCATCGGCGTTCTGGCGACCGTCCACTTCTTCATGCAGTCGAAGCTCAATGTCTACCAGCCGCTGGTCATGGCCGGCCTCTATCTCTGGCTGATGCTCTACCGCATCGTGGCGGCACGGAGTCCGCGCGCCAGGCAGACCCCGTTGCTTACGGCTGGTGTGCTGGCCATGGCGGTCGCGGCCATAACCGCTCTGGGCGAGGCTCTCTATTTCCGGCTGGCGCGCGGTGTCGATCCTCTGCGCGTGCTGTCGGCCAATCTCTCGCTTGACGATATCGGCATGCGGCCGGGCTGGATGGTCCTGTTCGTCGGGGCCGCCGTCTTGACGGTGATCGCCCTGCGCCTGGCGGTGCTGCGCGGCTCGGGCCTGCGCCTGCGCGCCGCCTAGACCTGACTAGGCACTGCGGCCGGCGGGCTGAGGAATTTCCACAAACCGAGCATGACGAGGACGCCAGCCAGGGCGGCCGGCCATTGGATCGTCGGCTCGGGATTCAAGATTGCCAGTGCTGCAACGGCCAGTCCCCCGCGGACCGGCCAGGGGATGCGTGCTTTGCCCCACCAGCCGTGCAGGACCAGCGAGGCGCAGGCGACGAGAACCACGCCGGCGACAATGTCCGAGACGATCGTCACGACGCTGCCCCGCAGCAGGATGCCGTGGTTGAACAGGAAGAAGAACGGCACGACGAAACCGCCGATGGCGAGCTTCACGGCGTGCGGGCCGAGCGCCATCGGGTTGGCCCCGGCAATCGCGCCGGCTGCGAAGTTGGCCACGGCGACCGGCGGGGTCACCGCCGATAGGCAGGCGTAGTAGAGCAGGAAGAGATGCGCCGGAAGCACCGGCAGGCCGAATTTCTGCAGCAAGGTGGGTCCGAGCAACGCCGCCCCCATGATGTAGACGGCCGGGGTCGGCATACCCATGCCGAGGAGCACGAGAAAGAGGGCGGCGAAAATCAGGGTCGAGGGCAGATAGCCGCCGGACAGGTAGGTGATGAGCAGTGTGAACTTGCCGGCCAGGCCGCTGACCTCGATGCAGCCGATGACAATGCCCGCACCGGCGACCGCGCCGACGAGCGGCACGAGCTGGGTGATGGTATCGACGCAGCACACCACGAAACGCCGCGGGCCGATGGCATCGCGCGGGCTGAGCCAGCTGAGCACGATCACCGCCGCCGTCGAGCCGGCCGCCACGTAGGTCGGCGTGTAACCGAGGAGCAGCAGGACGATCAGCGCCGCCAGCGGCAGCAGGTGGCGCCAGCCGCGCGCCAGCGCGGTCATCAGATCGACGATCTGATCGTCGGGCATGCGGCCTTCGTCGTTCCGCACCGCCTCGTTGTGCACCAGGATGTAGATGGCGACGTAGTAGAGGATCGCCGGCAGCAGCGAGGCCCAGGCGATGTCGACGTAGGGGATGCCGGTGATGTCCGACATGATGAAGGCGACCGCACCCATGACCGGGGGCAGCATGGCGCCGCCCGACGACGCCGCGGCCTCGATCGCCCCGGCCCGCGCCGCCGGGATGCCCTGCCGCTTCATGATCGGGATGGTCAGCGGGCCGGTGGTAGCGACGTCCGCCGTCGGGCTGCCGGACACCGAGCCATAGAGGCCGCTGGCGGTGACGCAAGCCTTGGCGGCGCCGCCGCGCATCCGGCCGGTGATGGCGCTGGCGAGATCGAAGAAGAGCTGCCCGCCGCCCGATCTCTCGAAGAAGCTGCCGAACAGCACGAAGAGAAAGGCGTAGCTGGCCGCCACTTCGAGCGGCGCGCCGAAGATGCCGTTCTCCTGCACGGTCAGCATCTCGATGAAGTAGCGATGCGTGTAGTTTTCGTGCTTGAGCGCGCCGGGCAGGAGATGACCCCAGAAGGAATAGGCGAGCAGGATGAGAATGAGCGCCGTCAGTCCCGGCCCGGTCGAGCGCCGGCAGAGCTCGACGACCAGGACGATGAGCGTGAAGCCGGCGGTGTAGTCGAGCGTTGTGGGGCGCGAGAAGCCGCGGCTCCAGTTGAGGAAGCGGTCGTTCTCGACGATGTAGTACATCGCCACCGCGAAGGCGATCAGCGCCAGGGCGATGTCGGTCCAGGCGAGCGTCTTGCGCGACTGGCGGGCCGTCGTGGTGAGGAAGGCGATCGGGAAGGTGATCGCGATGAACACCGAGATGTCGAGGTGGAAACGCGCGGTGAAGGCGCGTGCCCAGGTGGCGAAGGCCTCGAGGCCGGCGGGACTGCCCGTGCGCCGCGCCAGCCAGAGCGCCGCGTCGCCGCTGATCACCGCGAGCGCGCCGATCCACAGGACATAGAGAGCCGCGATCACCGAGCCGACGGTGATTAGCACCCACCAGGCGCCGCCGGGACGATGGCGGACGCCTTCGCGGGTCAGCTCAAGCGCCGTGTGCCAGCCCGCTCCTCCCGGCGCAGGCGCCCCCGCCCCGCTCATCTCGCTGCGGATCCGGGCGGGTTTACTTCACCAGGCCCTTTTCCTTGTAGTAGCGCAGGGCGCCCGGGTGATAGGGCAGGTTGGCCGGGTTGTTGGCCATGCCGGCCGTCTTGAAGGGCGACATCGAGCCGCCGATCTTCTGCACCGCCGCTTCGCTCTCGGCGATCGCCTTGGTGTATTTGTAGACGACCTCGTCCGAGACATGCGCGCCGGCCAGCAGCGACACCCACTGGCGCACGGTCGGATAGTCCTTGTCGAGGAACGGGTAGGTTCCGGCCTTCACCATGTCCATGCGGAAGTCGAAGACCTTGGCTGCCTGTTCGACCTTCGCCGGGTCGCCGTCGATCCACAGGAGCGGACGCTTGCCGGCGATGTCCTTGACCAGGGAATCGCCGAGGTTGCGGGCGTTCATGAACATGTCCGCCTTGCCGTCGGTGATGGCGTCGAGGCCGATCTGGCTGTTGCCCAGCACGTAGCTGCCGCCCCATCTCTGAATGTCTTCGATGGTGAAGCCGTGCGCCTTCATCACCTCGTAGGGCCCGCCGATGGTGGTCTGGGGATTGTCGGGGCGGTTGATCGCCAGGCGGATCTTCGGCTTCTTGGCCGCGATGTCGGCCCAGGTCTTGATGCCGTTGGCGTCGGCCCATTCCTTGGTCATCAGGAAGTGCATGAACTGCACGTCGTAGAGCATCATCACGTAGGTGAACTTGCCCTTGAGCGGCGCCGGGTAGGGGGCCCTGCCCTCGTTGGCCAGGCGAATCTCGGTGCCGGTCGCGGTGGCCGTGAAATCGGCCTCCTTCTCGGCGATGGCCAGCACGCCGCCGCCCGGCGAGTTGGGCTTCAGTGACACCGCGGAATTGGGATAGGCCTCGCGCACGATGGCGTTCAGCCCTTCGACCATGACGCGCGGATAGCCGGTTGGTGTCGCGCCGGTGACCGTGGCGGTGATCGGATTCTTGTCGTTGAAATCGGCAAGCACGGGTGGTGCGAGCAGGACCGCCGTGCCGAACAGCGCGCTGGCGATGACGTGGCGCATGGTGATTCCTCCCGGTTTTTATTGTCCGTGTGCTGATGATCTTGAGGGCGGTCGCAGCGCCACTCAAGCGCAAACTCACTCTATGGCACCCGCCGCCGGCCGGGGAACGACGGGGCCGATGATCTGGCCGACAGACGGGTATGCAGGAAACTGTTAGGGTTGTATAATACATATCTTAATTGGCGATAAGGCGGTTGATGGACGCGGGCGATCTCAGGATTTTCGAGGCGGTGGCCAGGCTGGGCGGCATGAATCGCGCCGCCGCCGAGCTGCACACCGTGCAGTCGAATGTCACCGCCCGTATCCGCGATCTCGAGGCCGAGCTCGGTACGAAGCTGTTCGAGCGCCACAGCCGCGGCGTTGCCCTGACACCGGCCGGCAAGCGGCTGCTGCCCTACGCCGCCCAAGTGCGCGACACGCTCGACGAGGCGCGCCGCGCCGTGGCCGACGACGGCACGCCTTCCGGTCCTCTGGTCATCGGCTCGCTGGAGACCACGGCCGCTTTGCGGCTCTCGCCGGTGCTCGCCGCCTATGCCCGCCGGTATCCAAGCGTCGACGTCACCCTGCGCACCGGCACGACGGCCGAGCTGGTCGATGCCGTGCTGGCGCGCCGCTTGGAAGGCGCCTTCGTCTGCGGTCCGGTCGATCATCCGGAGCTGGAAGAAGAGGTGATCTTCCGCGAGGAGCTGGTGGTGCTCACCGCACCGGGCATCCGCTCGCTCGACAAGGCGCTCGACGTTGCCGAGCTCAAGATTGTCGTGCTGCGGCTCGGCTGCTCCTACCGCCAGCGTCTGGAGGACATCCTGGCGCAGCGTGGCATCGTCGGCCTGCGCCGGCTGGAATTCGGCACGCTGGAGGCGATCTTCGGCTGCGTTGCCGCCGGGCTCGGTATCACTCTTCTGCCGAAGGCCCTGATCGGCCCGGTCTGGCGCGACGGTCGGGTGGCGCTGCACGAGGTGCCGGCGCGCGAGGCGCAGGTGGAAACCCTGTTCATCCGCCGGCGCGATTCCCGGGTGTCGAGCGCCCTAGGGGCGTTCCTCGAACAGGCCCGACCGGTGAGCCGCCGGATCGCTGCCGCCGAATAGCTATCGCTGCCGGCGATAGCCGCAATCAGTTAAAACCGTTATCCGGCGCGGCGCGACACGCCTAGGGTCGCCGGCATGTCGCGGGCAATTCTCGCCGGACCCATACTCGCAGGATGGGGCGCCTGCCTGGTCGGCCTCGGCCTGGCGCGCTTCGCCTACACGCCCCTGATCCCGTCGGTGATTGCTGCCGAGTGGTT
>VGEI01000247.1 GCA_016869415.1 Alphaproteobacteria bacterium | reverse complement strand
GCAGCCATCGGCCGCATCCTCGACGACTTCACCCCGCAGGAATGCGCCAACTACTTCACCAATGCTGGATACAGCCTAACCTAAAATCATCACGCTCTAGGCCGCGGCAGCTAGCGCGTCGGTCCTGACCGCCAGGGTGACCGTGACGCGCGTGCCCCGACCGGGGGCGCTGTTGATCGCCAGCTGCCCTCCCAGCAAGCCGACGAAGCGGTTGGCGAGCGACAGTCCCAGTCCCGTGCCGCGATGCTTGCGGGACAGGCTGTTGTCGAGTTGGCTGAAAGGTGCTAGGGCGCGCGGAATGTCCTCGGGCCGCATGCCGACGCCTGTGTCTTCGACCGTGACGGAGAGGTGATCGGCGACGGCGCCTGACAAGCTCAGGGTCACTGTGCCGCCGGCCGGCGTGAACTTGATTGCGTTGGTCAGCAGATTAAGAGCGATCTGACGCAGCATGCGTTCGTCGGTGACGAACTCGGCTAGAGCAGGGTCGAGGCGGGTGCGCAGGGTCACTTTGCCCGCTTCGGCCTGGGTGCGGACCATGGTCTGCGCCCATTCTGCGAAATGCGGCAGAGAGACGGTCGACAGCGTGATCTCCGTCCTGCCCGCCTCGATACGTGCCATGTCGAGAATGTCATTAATGATGTCGAGCAGATGATTGGCGGAGGCGTGAATGTCGCCGGCGTATTCCCGGTAGCGTGGGTTGCCGTTAGGGCCGAGAACCTCGCTGTGGATCATATCCGAGAATCCGAGGATGGCGTTCAGCGGCGTACGCAGCTCGTGGCTCATCGTCGCCAGGAACTCTGTCTTGGTGCGGTTGGCAGACTCGGCACGGGCCGCGTCGGCGGCCAGGGCCACCGCTTCGTCGTGGCGCTGGCGGGCCACGTTCTCGGCGCGCCGCATGATCATGAGGAGCAGCAGGTAGACGACGCCGAAGGCGCCGAAGATGGCGCTGCTCTGGGCCCATTGCCAGTGAGAGAGCGACTCCAGCAGCGGTGTCACATCCTGGTAGATCTCGAACACGCTCTCGATGGCGCCATCCGTGCCGCGCAGCGGTATGTAGCTTGAGAGGACGTTGCGGTCCTCGATCACACCCTCGAAGGCGCTGAACTTGTTGCGGAATGTGAGTTCGCTCGCGACCTCACCGGCGCGCGCCAGCTGGTAGCCGAGGTTACCGGCCTTGTCCTCGCCGATCTGCTTCGCTTCGGTAGAAAAGGCTGTGCGGCCGCGCAGGTCGTAGATCTTCACCTTGACGATGTCGAGGCCGTGCAACTGCCTGACCACGTCGCGATGGAAGTCGGCGACTGGCGGCTGATGGCCCGGCCGCCGGTCGGGATCGCTCATCAGCTCACGGACACGCTCGCGCATGGCGTTGCCGAGCGAGCGGGCCAACGCCACGTTGTGCCCCTCGGCCAAGGCCATGGCGGATTGGGTCTCGGCGCGTCGCAAATAGGTGCTCAGCAATACCGCGGCCGCCAGCATGTGGATGCCGCCAACGAGCGCAAACGTGCGAATGTATCGGTGCATGGCGCGGGCAGTTCCGACAACAGGGACCGCCAGAGGACTCGCGGTCGTTGTCCCTGAGTGTGGGGACCCGCGGTTAAAATTTGCCTAAACCTATATGTCAGGGAACGCTATGAGAATCCGGGCGTTAACGATGCGTTCAGGGACCGAGAAGGCGGTCGAGATGGCGTATCGTCGCGTCCATCAGCAGGCCACGGCTTAGGCGCTCGGAATTCCTAAAGAAATCGTAAGCCAGGCGGCGGTCGCTGATTGCCGCAGCCAGAATCTCCAGCCCGCCTTCGCTGGTCGTAACATTGTCGGCGCTGAACAGGTGGCTACCTCGCGCGGCCTCGCCCAGCCGACGCTGGAAATAGGCGAGCGGCGGATGAGCCTCGCGTGGCCGATTCGGGCCAAGCACCACGACCCGCAGCTTTGCCCAGTCGTCCGGCGGCAGGCCGGTCCGCCAACGCTCGACCAAGGTATGGAGGGCACCGAGCTGCGCCTCGGCGGCGTCGTAGGCGTTGCCCAGCAGCGCTGGCCCGACAGCATCGGCCCATTCGGCGCGTGCCTCAACCGTGGCCCGCTCAGCCTTCAGCGCTGCGTCGATGTAGGCGATGCTGGCTGTCAGTATCTCGCGCTGACGGCTGGCATCGTCCCAGCGCAGGCCCAGGGCCCCCACATGCGGCAGCAGGCCGTCGAGCTCGGCGCGATAAGCCGTCAGTGCGGCCCCGAGCGCGGTGTCCACCGGCTGGCCGAGACGGGGCTCGACCAGAGCCCACAGGCCAAGCGCCACGTGGCCGAGGGCCTTGAAGTGGCGGTAACGGGCGGGGAGGTAGGCGACGCGCTCGCTGGTGCCGTTGTGCAGCAGGGTCGCCGCTTCAGCTTCGATTACGATGACCGGCCCGTCGGCCAGCACGCTGTCCCGCGCGCGGGCGTAGTGGCCGCGGGCCAGGGCGTTGATCGCGGCAAGCCGGGCTTCTGCTTCTTTGAGAGAGGGCTCCTGAGCCTGCGGGCTGGCGGAAGCGCAAACGAGAAGCACGATGGCGATCAGGATGGCATTCATCGATCGCCTTTTCTCAAATTCCGGCCGAGAGAACGAGCGCGCGCTCAGGCGCATTTCGAGTAGTCGCAGCTCGTGCAGCTGTCGCAACCTTCCTGGCGCATCAGCGCCGGGCTGCCGCATTTCGGGCATTGCCGCAGCAGCGCCGACACGCGCCCGCCGCCGGTATTGGCGGGCATCGCGGAGATATCCGGCCGCGGATCGGGCACGGCTCCGACGGCTGCAACCAGGGGGCCCGCCGCATACGGATCCTCGTGGGTACGGCCCGGCGTGGCGAGGAAGCCGATATCGATCATGTGGCGTTCGATCACCTCGCCGATCGCAGCGAGCAGCGAGGGCACATAGCGCCCGCCCATCCACTGGCCGCCGCGCGGGTCGAACACGGCCTTGAGCTCGTCGACCACGAAGGACACATCGCCGCCGCGCCGGAACACGGCCGAAATCATGCGTGTCAACGCCACGGTCCAGGCGTAGTGCTCCATGTTCTTGGAGTTGATGAACACTTCAAAGGGCCGCCGGCGGCTCTCCATCACCACGTCGTTGATGGTGATGTAGATGGCATGCTCGCTGTCCGGCCACTTCACCTTGTAGGTGCGGCCGGGCAGGGCCTCGGGCCGGTCGAGCGGCTGGGTCATGTAGACCACGCCGCCGGCCTCGAACGGATCGGCGGGCCGCACCGGCGGCCTGGTCAGCGGCAGCGCCTGCTGCACGGGCTTGGCCGCGCGCCTGGCCTCATCCTTGAGGGCCAGAACGGCGCCAGTCACATCGTTCGGCCGGTAGGTCGTGCAGCCCTTGCAGCCGAGCTCATAAGCCTGGAGGTAGACGTCCTTGAAGGCAGCGAACGAGATGTCTTCCGGGCAATTAATGGTCTTGGAGATCGAGGCGTCGACATGCTTTTGGCAGGCCGCCTGCATGACCACGTGGTCGGCCGGCGACAGGCGCTGAGCGTCGACGAAATAATCCGGCAGCTCGGCATGGTCGCCGAACATCTTCCGGTAGAGCCGGTAGGCGTAGTCGCTGACCTCCTCGTTGCGTCGCGTGCCGTCAGGCATCAGGATGTTGCGCGTATAGGCGAAGCTGAACACGGGCTCGAGGCCCGAGGAAACATTGTCGGCGAGCAGCGAGATCGTGCCAGTGGGTGCGATCGAGGTCAGCAGCGCGTTGCGGATGCCGTGCCTGGAGATTCCGTCCTTCACGTCCTTGTCGAGGCCAGCAACCGTCTCGCCGGCCAGGAACGCCTCACGCTCGAAGAGCGGGAAGGCGCCTTTCTCCCGGGCGATGTCGATCGAGGCGAGGTAGGCTTGGCGCTGCAGCCGGCGCAACCAGGTCTCGGTGAGTTGCACGGCCTTCTCACTGCCATAGCGCGTGCCGCAAAGGATGAGGGCGTCGGCGAGGCCGGTGACGCCCAGCCCGATGCGCCGCTTGGCCTGGGCTTCCGTCCGTTGTTCGGGCAGAGGGAAGCGCGAGACATCGATGGCGTTGTCCATCATCCTGACCGCGAGCGGGACAAGACGATCGAATTCCGCCTCGTCGAGACGGGCATTGGCCGTAAACGGCTCGCGAATCAAGGCGGCAAGATTCAACGAACCCAGTAGGCAGGCGCCATAGGGCGGCAGGGGCTGCTCACCGCAGGGGTTGGTGGCGCGGATTGTCTCGGCGTAGTGCAGGTTGTTCCGCTTGTTGATGCGGTCGATGAAGATCACGCCCGGCTCAGCGAAGCCGTAGGTAGCACGCATGATCTTGTCCCAGAGCTCGCGCGCCCGCACGGTCTTGTAGCTGACGCCTCCGAAGGTCAGTGGCCATGGCGCGTCCTCCTTCACCGCTTGCATAAAAGCATCGGTGACCAGGACGGAGAGATTGAACATGCGCAGGCGGCCGGGCTCGCGCTTGGCCTCGATGAAGGCCTCGATGTCGGGATGATCGCAGGCGAGCGTTGCCATCATGGCGCCGCGGCGGTGGCCGGCGCTCATGATCGTGCGGCACATGGCGTCCCAGACATCCATGAAGGTCAACGGACCCGAAGCGTCGGCTCCCACGCCCTTCACCGGGGCGCCCTTGGGCCGCAGCGTGGAGAAGTCGTAACCGATGCCGCCACCCTGCTGCATGGTTAGCGCGGCTTCCTTCAGGTGGGTGAAGATGCCGGCCATGTCGTCCGGGATCGTGCCCATGACGAAGCAATTGAACAGCGTGACGCTGCGCCCGGTGCCGGCACCCGCGACAATGCGGCCGGCCGGCAGGAACTTGAAATCCTCGAGCGCGCCGGCGAAGCGCCTGCTCCAGGATGCGGAATCCGTCTCTCCTGCCGCCAGCGCCGTGGCCACGCGGTGCCAAGTGTCCTCGATCGTCCTGTCGGCCGGCGTGCCGCCCTCGGTCTTCAGGCGGTATTTCATGTCCCAGATCTGCTGGGAAATGGCTGCGATGGAGCGCAAGGCGTCTATCCTACGGAGGAAATTTCAATAATACCCGATAGTTAAGAGAAAAGTCAAGCGCTGTTCCCGTTTTGTTTCTGGCGCTGGTTTACCCGCCCGGATGCAGAAATCAGCGAGGCGCGTCGTCGGCTGGCCGGAATCGCAGCGTGACGTTGAACGCAATCGATATGCGCACACCGCTGCCTTGGAACGGGTGTACCCAGTGGGGGAGCCAGCTGGGGAACATCACCATCAGGCCGGGCTCGGGCGGCACTCTCAGCTGGCCGCCAAAGGGTCGGCCCGGCAATTGGGCGTGCCCGCCGTGGACAGCCATCTGCAGGTCGAGGAACTCGATCGAGCCGTTGTCGAGAACATTCGGATCGGGCTCGCCGACCGAGACGTAGTATACGCCGGACCACGTGCATTCGGAGTGCGCGTGGATGCGGTTATAGGAGCGGTCACGCGATACGTTGGCCCAGCCGTTGACGTGCAGGTCTACGCTGAGGCCTTGCAATGCCTCTCTACAGGTCTTACCCGTGATCTCGATAGTCGCTTCGCGGACGCGCCGCTGAAGTTCGGCGATCGCGGGATGCTGCCAGTGGAACAAGCCCTGCTCGGACTGCCAGCCGCCCAGATTGCTCTTGGTGACTCCCTTGCTGTCGCGCTCTTTGGCAAGAACGAGTTCCTGCAGGCTCGCATTGAGCTGCGCTGAATCCGGCCAGGTACGCATCAGGATCGGAGTCGAGAAAGCGTAGAAGAT
>VGEI01000246.1 GCA_016869415.1 Alphaproteobacteria bacterium | reverse complement strand
TCCTGTATAATTCAGGTTCCGGCGCGAAGCCGGACGATGACGTCGACGCGCGACACGGAGGTGCCGGCTGGAGCTGCCGGCAGGTTATGTACACGCACCTGCTCGGCCGGAATATCCTGCAGGCTGCCCGTGCTCTCGTAAAAGAAGTGATGATGCGCGGATGTGTTGGTATCGAAATAGGACCGACCAGCCTCGACTACGACTTCACGCAGCAACCCGGCCTCTGTGAATTGATTGAGCGTGTTGTAGACGGTCGCCAGCGACACGCGCACGCCCGCCTGCGAAGCCTGGCCATGTAGATCCTCAGCCGTGACGTGACGGTCGCCGCCTTCGAAGAGCAACTTGCCGAGGCCAAGCCGCTGCCGCGTCGGGCGCAGCCCCACGGACTTCAGCCGGTCCAAGGCCTTGGTGTAAGGACGAACGGTCACAGCCCTCAATATAGGCCAGATAGGCGCAACATTAAAGCCTGTATCTCAGGGTGCTGAGGTACTTCCTAGAACGGCTCAAAGCGGTCTAGTCGCCGGTCTGTAGCCGCATCACGAGCTGGCGGACCGTGGGTACGAAGCCATTCGAATAGAACGGATCCTCGGCGAAACGGTAGGCGTTGTGCCCGGCAAACATAAGCTGATTCTCGACATCGGCGCCGTGGCTGATGTCCTGCAGCGTCTTCTGGATGCAGAAGGAGCGCGGGTCCGCCTTCTTGCCCGTCGAGCCTTCCTCGTTCTGCGCCCAGTTGGAGAACTGGCAGGCCGATAGGCAGCCCATGCAGTCGATCTGGTCGCGATGAATCTGCTCGGCTCGCGCCGGCGTCACGAAGATCAGCGTCGAATCCGGCGTGCGCAGCGCTTCGACAAAGCCCTGCGCGACCCAGGCTTCGGCATGCGCCTTGTCGGGTGACGTCAGGTAGACAAGCCGCCCGCGCGCCCCGACAGGGAAGGCTTCCGTGTGCTCGCCCACTGGCGTGGCGGTGAAGGCCACCTGGCGATGGGAACGTTCATCGAGCTCATTGAGAAAGTCGTTGCGCACCGCCGACGAATAGAAGCCTGTCGGCGAGAACCGGTGCAGCAGGACGTCGCCGGATTGCAGCGTCAGCAATCGCTTTTTCCAGGCCGGCGAGATCGGGCTCTCCTGTGTCAGCAACGGCCGCGTCCCGAACTGGAAGGCGACCGGCCCGACATCGGGGTTATCGAGGAAATCCTCCCACTCGCGCAGGTACCAGACGCCGCCGGCCATGATGATTGGCGTCTTCTGCAGGCCGAACTCGTTCATCTGGCGGCGCAGCTCGACGATCCGCGGCAGCGGGGACTCGGGCTTCAGCGGGTCTTCGGCGTTCGACAGGCCGTTATGCCCGCCGGCCAGCCAGGGATCCTCATAGACGACGGCGCCCAGCCATTCCTGGAAACGGTGATAGGCCCGTTTCCACAGGGCGCGGAAAGCACGAGCTGAGGAGATGATCGGGTAGTAGTGCACACCGTAGCGCGCCGAGATCTCGGCGATGCGGTAGGGCATGCCGGCACCGCAGGTAACGCCATGGATCAGTCCCTTGGCGCCCTCGAGCACGGCATTGAGGATGCGCTCGGCTGCGGCCATCTCCCACAGGATGTTCATGTGGATACGGCCCTGGGCACCGGCCGTCTCCCAGGCCACTCGCGCCTGATGAACCGCGCCGCCGATGGCGAAGGCGATCAGCTCCTCATGGCGCTCGCGCCGCGTGCGTCCCTGATAGGTCTGTGGGATGACCTCGCCACGCATGTCGCGCGCATCGGCGTTGACGCCGGAGAACGTGCCTACTCCGCCGGCGGCCGCCCAGGCGCCCGAGCTCTCGCCGTTGGAGACCGAGATGCCCTTGCCGCCCTCGACCAGCGGAAGCACCTCGCGGCCGGAAATGACAATCGGATTGAGAGCCTTCACAGAAACGTTCCAGCGGTTTGTCGAGAAAGGCAACCGGGCGATTTGCCGGCGCCGGCTAAAGGGACTCCCCGCAGGAGGCAGCCCACCACGGTCAGCGTGCCCGTATCATAGCCAAAGCGCCGGAAGGGGAAAACACCCAACACCGGCGCTCAAGGGGCGGCCAGGCTCGCGCCGAGAACGGCCGGGCAGTCGGTGATCAGGCTGTCGACGCCCCAGGAAACCAGTTCGCGGGCCCGCGCCGGCTCGTTAACGGTCCATACCAACAGCGGATAGCCGGCCGCCTTGACGGCCGCCACCTGAGCCCTACTCAGGGCCCGCCAGGACGGGTGGACCGTCCGGCATTCAAGCTCGGTCATGCGCGCCAGCCAGTCCGGCGGCAGCACCTCGGCCAGAAAACCCCGCGGTAGATGCGCCGCGGCCTCACGGGCCGCGGCCAGCGATGCAGGTTTGAAGCTTGAGATCACCGGCGCCGGCCGATCCTCGGGCCAATGCCGGGCGACATCGGCGAGGGCAACACGCGCCGTCTCCGCCTCGCGGCCGGGGCAGGGCTTGATTTCCAGGTTGAACCCCATATCGAGCTCGACCATCAGCCCCAGCGCCTCCACCAGAGTGGGGATGCGCTCGCCCCGCCAGGCCGGGCCGAAACGCACCCCGGCATCGAGGCGGCGCAGATCAGCGAGGCTCATCTGGCGGACGAGGCCCTTGCCATCGGTCGTGCGGTCGACCGTCTCGTCGTGGATCAGCACCGCCCGGCCGTCCGCCGTCAGCTTGACGTCGAACTCGACCCAGTCAGCACCTTCCTTCTTCGCCTGACGGATGCCGCCTAGCGTGTTCTCCGGCGACGTCCGCTTGGCGCCGCGGTGACCGATGATCCGAGGGACGCTGAGCTTGGTCATGGATAATGGGTTCGCCGCGGCGTCACAGAGACCACGGAGACGATCTCCCCGTGGCCCTTGCGCACGTGCGGCTCGCATTTACTGCGCCGCGGGGGCCTGCTGCTCGCGCGGCTTCCTTTCGAACTGCGCCGAGATGTCCTCGCCCGTCTGCTGGTTGACCCGCTTCATCGACAGCTTCACCTTGCCGCGGTCATCGAAGCCCAGCAGCTTCACCTTCACGGTGTCGCCGACCTTGACCACATCGGAGGTCTGATTGACGCGCTGGGGGGCGAGTTCCGAGATGTGAACGAGGCCGTCCTTGCTGCCCATGAAGTTCACGAAAGCGCCGAAATCCATGATCTTGACGACTTTGCCGGTGTAGATCGCACCGGCTTCCGGCTCGGCTACGATGCCCTTGATCCAGTCGATGGCCTTCTGGGCCGCGTCGCCGTCGACCGCCGCGACCTTGATCGTGCCGTCGTCCTCGATGTCGATCTTGGCACCGGTGACCTCGGTGATCTCGCGGATGACCTTGCCGCCCGTACCGATGACTTCGCGGATCTTGTCCTTCGGAATGGTGAAGGCGGTGATGCGCGGCGCGTTCTTGCTGACTTGCTCGCGCGCCCCGGTCAGGCCCTTGGCCATCTCGCCGAGGATGTGCAGCCGGCCTTCACGCGCCTGGGCGAGTGCCTGCTTCATGATCGGCTCGTTGATCGAGGTGATCTTGAGATCCATCTGCAGGGAGGTGACGCCCTTGTCCGTGCCGGCGACCTTGAAGTCCATGTCGCCGAGGTGGTCCTCGTCGCCGAGGATATCGGAGAGCACGGCAAAGCCCTTGGCCTCTTTGATCAGGCCCATGGCGATACCCGCCACCGGGCGCGTCAGGGGCACGCCGGCATCCATCAGCGCCAGCGACGAACCACAGACAGTGGCCATCGAGGACGAGCCGTTCGACTCCGTGATCTCAGAGACGACGCGGATCGTGTAGGGGAACGAATCCTTCGACGGCAGCAGCGGGCGCAGGGCGCGCCAGGCCAGCTTGCCGTGGCCGATCTCGCGGCGGCCGGGAGAGCCCATGCGCTTGGCCTCGCCCACCGAGTAGGGCGGGAAGTTATAGTGCAGCATGAACGCCTCACGGTACTCACCGTCGAGGGCGTCGATGATCTGCTCATCCTCGCCCGTTCCCAGAGTGGCGACACAGAGCGCTTGCGTCTCACCGCGGGTGAACAACGCCGATCCGTGGGTACGCGGCAGCACGCCGACCTGGGAGACGATCGGCCGCACCGTCTTGGTGTCACGGCCGTCGATACGCCGGCCGGAGTCGAGGATGTTGTTGCGCACCAGGTCGTATTCGACCAGGCCGAACGCATCGGCTACATGCGCCAGCGCATCGGCGTTGTCCGCAAACATCGCCTTGGCCTTGTCGCGAGCCTTGCCGATCTTCTCGTAGCGGTTCTGCTTCACCGTCTCTGAATAGGCCTGGCGCAGCTCGTCTCCCAAGGCGGCGGATATCTTCGCCTTGACCTCGGCGGCCATCGTCGAGGCCTCGGGCATCGGCCACGGCTCCTTGGCGCAGCGCTCGGCCATCTCGATGATAGCCTGGATCACCGCCTGGAACTCGCGATGGCCGAACATCACGGCACCCAGCATCGTCTCTTCGCTGAGCTCCTTGGCTTCGGATTCGACCATCAGCACGCCTTCGGCGGTGCCGGCGACCACAAGGTCGAGCTCGGAGGCTGCCAGTTCGCTACGCAACGGGTTAAGCTTGTACTCGCCGTTGACATAGCCGACGCGGGCAGCACCCACCGGCCCCATGAAGGGCAGACCGGAGATGGTCAGGGCCGCCGAGCAGCCTACCATTGCCACGATGTCCGGGTCGTTCTCGAGATCGTGCGACAGCACAGTCGCCACGACCTGGACCTCATTCTTGAAGCCCTCGACGAAAAGCGGCCGGATCGGGCGATCGATGAGGCGGGAGACCAACGTCTCCTTCTCGCTCGGCCGGCCTTCGCGCTTGAAGAAGCCGCCGGGGATCTTGCCGGCGGCGAAGGTCTTCTCCTGATAGTTCACTGTCAGCGGGAAGAAGTCCTGGCCCGGCTTGGCCGTCTTTGCGCCGACGACCGTGCAGAGCACGACGGTCTCGCCGTAGGTGGCGAGTACCGAGCCATGAGCCTGCCGCGCCATGCGACCGGTCTCGAGGGTGAGCTTGCGCCCGCCCCACATGATTTCCTTGCGTGTGATATCGAACATGATTTGTCTTCCTTCCACGTACGTCTACCGCTCCGCCCGGTGGTGGAACGGCGGGCACGGGAACGATTCCCGCACCGGTTCAGTCATAAGACCGCCAGCGACAATGAAACCCCGATCGGAGGGCTGGGATCGCGCACTGTACGCAGGGGCGCGCGACCGTTGGGGTGAAGGCGCGATGCGGTTGTCATCTCCGATCCGCGTAGCGCCGGAAAAGCCTCGGCCCGGGCCGTCGTCGTCACGACGCAGCCGGATTGCCTGTGGAACAGGACGGGTTGAGGCACGACTAGCGGCCAGCTCTCGCGGCGCTCAGCGCCGCAGATCAAGCCGGTCGATGAGCTTCTCGTAGCGGGCAACGTGCTTGCTCTTGAGGTACTCGAGCAAGCGGCGCCGCTGACCGACCATCATCAAGAGACCGCGGCGCGAATGGAAATCCTTGTTGTGCGACGCGAGATGCTCGGTGAGGTTCTTGATCCGCTCGGACAGAACCGCGACCTGGACTTCCGGCGACCCCGTGTCGCCTTCCTTGGTCGCATACTCCTTGATCAGCGCAACTTTGCGCTCGGGATTTATCGACATCGGGTACTCCTTTTCATCCGAGGTTGAGTACGCGCGTCGGGCGCACCAGCAGGTGTTCGGCGTCCGGTTCGATCCGAACCAGCGCTACGGGTCGGCCCTTTGCGGTTGCCAAGGCAAGCCGCGGCGGTTCCG